>NZ_JBSFET010000109.1:0-16859 GCF_053594575.1 Streptomyces sp. NPDC001880 | reverse complement strand
TCGACGGCGCCGGGTGCGATACGGCAGTGGATGTGTGAGTGGCCGCAGATCGAATACGACCGTCCCCGAACCCGGGGACGGGTTCGACGGTGCGCACCAGCATCCGGGAACGGCCCGGGCACCGGCGGGCGGGGCCGGGACACGGCCGTCGAACCGCGAACCGGCCGTCGACACGGCGGAGAGGGCCGCGACCACCACCCCCAAGGGGCTGCCGGACACCGCACCGGACGACGGCCCGGACCCGGATCGGCGCCCCGCCCGGACCTCACGCGGCAGGGCCTGGCTCGCGGTGTGCGCGGTGGCAATCGCGGTGCCGATGACGGTCTGGCTGCTCCCCGAATCGGACAGCAAGGACACCGGTGCCGCCCCCACGACGGAGATCACCACGTCCGGGCAGCCGACCGCGCCGGGGACGGCCACTTCGCCGTCCGCCGACAGGCGGCCGGCCGGTGGACCGCCGGACCACATCGTGAACGACCGCGTCTCGCAGGACCGCTGGACCCTGTCCGACGACCCTGCGCAGGCAGCCCAGGGCATCGGCTCCTGCGATCTGGCCGGCCTCGCCGATGCCTCACCGCCCACCGGACTGCGGTCCTCCGTCTCGCACACCATGGGCTCCGACACCGCCACGCTGGAGCTGCGCCCGCAGAACGCCGGAGAGGGCAAGAGGCCCGCGCCGTACTACATATCCGTGGGGGTGCGGCCCCCGCACGAAACGGACCGAGCCACCGGACGGCCCCTGCGGGCTGTCGGCAAGGGCGTCGGCTTCACCAGCAAACCCGTCGACATCTACTCACGTTGGTCCTCCGGTGGAACCGTCAGCTTCACATACCCCGACGACTTCCGTGCCCACTTCGGCGAACGCACCGTCGACGCGCTCCCGGTGGGAGACGACAGGGGCGACTGGACCGTGGTGCTGTACCACGTCGAAGGCGGGCCCACGCAGTACACCTCCGTCGTCTGCAACGGCTTCCACGCCTGAGTTGACGTTGCGCGGACGCCGTGTCGCCGCGGTGGATCTGCCGCTGCGCGGCTCGCAGGCGTTCGTGCCGGAGCCGCGCCGGTGGTAGGACCTGGCCCACTGGACCCGGCACGGTCGCAGCCGCGCCTGCCGCACTTGCGCCCTCGAAACGACCAATGCGCTCGCGAAACGAACAAATGGAGCCGGACGACGATGAAACCGCTGATCGGCATGGAACGGCGCGTCACCGTATGCGCACTGGCCACACTCGCCCTCGTACCGCTCACGGCGTGCAGCGGCGAGGACTCCCGCCCCTCGTCCCCATCCTCCCCGGTGGCGTCCTCCCCGCACGCCGGGGCAACAGGACCGGCCAAGGGCGCGAAGCCGTTCACGGGACGGTTCAAGGAGCTTGAGCGCAAGTTCGACGCGCGGCTCGGTGTCTACGCCATCGACACCGGCACCGGTCGCGAGGTCACCCACAATGACGGCGAACGCTTCGCCTACGCCTCCACGTTCAAGGCGCTGGCCGCGGGTGCGGTGTTGCGCAAGTACTCCGTGGACGGGCTCGACGAGCTGATCAGGTACTCGCGGGACGATCTGGTCAGCAACTCCCCGGTGAGCGAAAAGCACGTCGGGACGGGGATGAGCCTGGGCGCCCTGTGCGACGCCGCCATCCGTTTCAGCGACAACACCGCGGCCAATCTGCTCCTCGACCGGCTGGGCGGCCCCCGGGGCCTGGACGCCGTGCTCGCCGGGATCGGCGACGACGTCACCCGGATGGAACACCGGGAACCGCAGCTCAACCAGTGGTCTCCCGGTGCCACGTCCGACACGAGCACGCCACGGGCACTCGCGGGTGACCTGCGGGCGTTCGTCCTCGGGGACGTCCTCGGCAAGGGCGAACGCGCGCAACTGACGAAGTGGCTGCGGACCAATGCCACCGGAGACGAACTCATCAGGGCCGGAATGCCCAAGGAGTGGGTCATCGGTGACAAGACCGGAGCCGGTGGCACCTACGGCACCCGCAACGACATCGCCGTGGTGTGGCCGCCCGACAGCGCCCCCATCGTCGTGGCGATCCTCTCGAACCGGAGCGAGGAGGACGCCGGATACGACAACGAACTCATCGCGCAGGCGGCGTCCGTGGTCGCCGACACACTGTCGTGACCGAGGTGTGTCCTCAGACGGTACGCGGCTCGATGGCGTGCCGGATCCAGACGTTGGGTTCGACATAGACGGCGCGATCGTGCGCGGTGTCGCAGTGCACCGGAGTCAGCGCGCCGGGCACCTCGACGGCACCGTCGCGGTCGAACGGCAGGCCGGTCCACCGACGCCACTGAGCCAGCGAACCGCTGACCGTCATCGAGGCGGGAGCGACCTTCTCGATGGTGCCGCCCGCCTTGACGTGCACCCGTACCCATGGGTCGGCGGGCAGCCCGTCGTCCCGGAGCCGACGGAGGTACTGGGTCAGGGGCAGGCGAGGCTCCAGATGCTTGGCCGTCGGGCGGACCGGTGCCAGCAGGGCGTTGTGCCCCTGGCGGCCGGCCGCCTGCCGGAGCGCGGCCAGCATGCGATGGGACAGGCCCCGGCCGAGATAGTCGATGTCCACCGAGATCTCCAGCGCGCTGGCCGCTGTCGGCGCGTGCCCGGACTGCCGGTCGCGGAACGCCCACACCAGCACCCGGTCCCAGCCCTGGTCGGGCATCTCCTCACGTCCGTCGAGCTCGGCGTTGAACGGCACACTGAACCCGCGTGCCACGACCCGGTCACCGTCCGTCGCGGCCACGCAGTACTGCGGAAAGTCCTCGGGAACCCGGCTCAACAAGGCACCCGCGACGGGTTCGTGGTGGGTGAATACGGGCCAGGAGTCTTTGATCTCGTAGAGGCGCGATGCCAACGACGGACGCTCGGCGAGTGGGATGATCCGGATGTTGTCGTTCTCTGTCACAGCGGAGCACCCTGCCACAGGCCGTCATCGGGACCAAAGGAAATTGATACACCGGGCTGCCGCCCACGACGGGCGGCGTCAGGCCCGCGCGCCGTCGCCGGCCGGGCGGAAACCGCCGCGCGGTCATGGCGCTTCGTCGCCTACGGTTGACCACCGGTCAGCAGTCCGCGCCGTGCGGCCGGGGCGGAGACGACACACGGCGGAGCATTTACGAGAACGGGTTGGTCGGATGATTCACGAGGTCGCTTCCAGGACGCCGCAGGCAGTCGCGGACCGACGATCCGCAGACTTCCACCGGCTGCTCACCTGGGCGATCTCACTCCTGCCGGACGACGCGCGCCCACCCGCCACGACGGAATTGAACGACACCGCCCTCGCCGCCCGGGCGCGGCGCTCCGACGCGCTGATGCGCAGCTTCGCGGCCCGGCCCGCGCCGACGCACTCGGCCGGGCCCGAGGAAGCGATCGCCGCACTGCGCGCCGCCGGGACGGTGCTGGGCGCCGACGCCGTACTCGCCGCCGGACCCGTCGACTGGTCCGCACTGGCTGCCGCACACCGGCGCGAACCCTTCGCGCGCATCCAGCGAAGGGCGCTGATCGCCCGCACCGACTGCCCGGACGATCTCACCGCCGCCCTGCTCACACCGTGGGACCCCGGAGTCGCGAACCGGCTGGTGGCCCGTCAGCAGGAGCTGCCCGCCTTCGCCTGGTGGCCCTGCCTGCAACGGATCGGCGAGACCCGGCCCGCGCTGCTGCGCCACGTACTCACCGAGGCGAACCTGCCCGAGGTGCTGCGTTCGGTGCGGTACATCGACGAACTGGTGCGCGCCGTGAACGGCCACGACCACAACAACGTCCGTGCGAGCGAGGCGTTCTGGAAGGCGGCCGGTGCGGAACTGCACACGCGACTGGGCGACGACCCTCGCAGCTGGTACGTCGCGGCCCGGCGCTTCCCCGTTCATCACGGCACGCTGGAGGAGCTGTTCACAGGGCTTGGGAAGCCGGCGCAGGGCAAGGAACGTCACTTCCCCGATCTGCGGGTCCTGCTGACCGCTCCGGCCGAGGTAGTGGTAGCCGTCGTAGCCGAACTCGACGACGAGGAGCTCCGGCGGGCGGCAGAGGACTCCTGGCACGGCGTCCGCTACCAGCACGCGTTCCGGTCGACCGTCACCCTGCCGCTGCACGCGGCCGGCGTGCCGCCCCGGGCACTGTTCGCGCGCTGGGCCGCGTGGGGCCGAAGCTCAGTGGACTGCCTCTGGCTGTACGGTCTGGACGAGCGGCTGGACGAGAGCCTCGTCGCGGAGGCGGACCGCGATCCGGTACTGCGCCGGGGGCTCGCCGCCCTCCGGCGCCCCCGGCCCCTCGGCACGGATCCGGTCGCGGAGCTGCGGACCTGTACCGATTCCGTCGCGGCGCAGGCCGTACTCGACGGCGCCTGCGGCGACACCACGACCCCGTGGCCCGCACTGGTCCGCGCCCACGCCGCCGAGTCGCTTCCGCGGTCCGTACTGTGCGCGCTGGCCGCCCGACCGGGTTTTCCCGACGTGCTCGCGCAGGCGCTGCCCGGCCCGAGCCGGTTCCACTGGTCGACACACGGTCCCGCCGCCGCCCGGGCGGCACTGGCCGTCATCGACGGAACTTTCATGTACGACCGCATGGTCCGTCGGATCCGGGCATCCGGCGTGCTCGACGACGAGTCGGTGGCGGACGCCGTCCGGCCGGCGAGCGCGGCTCTGCGCCACGGGTACGAGCAACCACGGGACGCACCGGGACGCGAGGCGTGGCAGGCCGTGTGTGCGCGGCTGGTCCAGCGGGCCGCCGACAGGGCCGGGCCCGGCCTGTGGCGCGTACTGGCCGAGCGGCTGCCCGACCATGAAGGCAGCCTCCCGGACCTGCTCGTCGCGGCCGCCGACGAGGCCGAGGCCGCCGCGGGCTGAGCCACAGCCGAGCCGCTGTTGCGGACGCGGCTTCGGGACCACCGCGAGCCAGGTGCCCTCGCCCGGGACCGCGTCGGCCGCAACGGCCCGGCGGGGGAGGACCGCATTCGTCGGCGGCCTCGTGACCCACGTCAAGACCCGAGCGCACCACGGCTCAGCACGGTCCGAACAGGGAGGAAGGCCGGGGCGGGCCGCCGCGCCCCGACCCCGCGCAGGTCTCCGGCGGTGCTACCCCGCACCGCCGCCCCGCGCCCGCTCCAGCCACGGGCCGAACTCGTTCTCCCGGACCAGCCGGCCGAGTTTGCGGTACTCCTGGAGCACGGCCGAGACGATCTGCTCCATGCCGAGTGGCTTCCCCGATTCCGCTGCCAGATAGGCGGCGGTCACCGCGCAGGCTCGGATCGACCCTCCCGCCAGTTCGAAGCGGCCCGCGCAGAACTCCAGGTCGAGCCCGGCCTCGCGGGGCACCGCCGTCCCGAGACAGCGGTCCCACAGCGCCAGGCGCTGGGCGGCGTCCGGCATGGGGAACTCCGCGATCACATCGAGGCGCCGGGTGAATGCCTCGTCGAGATTGCCCCGCAGATTGGTGGTGAGCACCGCGATCCCGTCGAAGGACTCCATCCGCTGCAACAGATAGGCCGACTCCACGTTGGCATGACGGTCGTGTGCGTCCTTGACCTGCGACCGTTTCCCGAAGATGGCGTCCGCCTCGTCGAACAGCATGATGCCGTTGACGTCGGACGCCTCGACGAAGATCCTTTCGAGGTTCTTCTCGGTCTCGCCGATGTACTTGTCCACCACCGTGGACAGATCCACGACGTAGAGCTCCATGCCCAGCTCCGAAGCCACCACCTCGGCGGACATGGTCTTGCCGGTCCCGGACTCGCCCGCGAACAACGCGATGATCCCGCGCCCCCGGCCGCCACCCGGCCGCATCCGCCACTGTCCGAGCACCTGCTCGCGGTGGCGTGCGCGCAGGGCGAGCTCGGACAGTTCGTGACGGGTCGCGGCGGGCAGTACGAGGTCGTCCCAGCCGACCGCCGGCTCGATGCGGCGGGCGAGCCGTTCGAGCCCCGCTCCGTTCTGCGCCCGGACCGCCGAGCGCAGGTCCTGAGCGTCCACCGGACGGTTCTCCAGGACGGCCAGTCGGGAAGCGACGACGGCGGCCTTGCGCACCTGTTCGGAGTCGAGCCGGTAGGAGGCGGTGGCCTCGACGAGTTCCTCGCCGGCCGACGCGCTCTGGGCGGGCAGCCCGACCGAGGCGCCGGCCTCGGCGAGCGCCCGCCGCCACTGCCGCGCCACGCCTCCCGGACCGGGGGACAGGACATGGACCGGAACCGGACTCTCCGTCGTCCACAGCGGATCCCAGTTCTTCTTCCCGTACACGACCAGGGGAACACCGCCGACCGCGGCGCAGACGCCGCTGAGCAGCCGGGCTCGCTCGGGCCGCTCGGGGGCGAGCGCCTCCAGCGGCCCCAGGACGACCCCGCCGCCGCTCAGCCTGGCCTCGGCCGCCAGAGTCCGTACGGCTTCCGCCGGTTCGGGCAGGGCCGCCAGCGCCGCGATGTCGACCACCAGCGGACGGCGCCCCGCGGCGAGAAGCGCCTCGACCGCCAGTTTGCCGGGATCGCCGCCCCGGTCGAGCAGATGCACCAGTCCGCTGCCCGTGCCCACCGCCGCCGCGACCCGCAGGACCTCCGGAGCGGAGTCCGGCTCCTCCTCGGACGTGACCGCCCGGACGAGACCGCGCAGCCTCCCGTCGATCTCGTCGTCGCCCAGCAGATACGCGGTGATCCGGTCCGGCACACGCAGTACCCGCGAGAGCAGCGGGCGGTCGCCCTCCAGGACCTCCAGCAGCCCGCCCGCGACCAGCGGCGCGGACGACGAGAACCGGAAGCGTCCGGAGCCCGCGGCGGGCAGTCCGCAGAGGTCCAGCGCCAGGCCGATCGTGGGCCTGCGCCGGGTGAGGTCGTCGTTGAGATAGCCGTAGAGCCGTTCGAACCGGTTGTCGATGTCCGGGGCCATCGCGACCAGCAGGAGATCGACGTCCAGCGGGACCAGGCCGAAGTTCTCGGCGAGCCGCCGGATCCGGCTCCCGGGCGGCGACTGCGGCGAAGGCTCGGAGCCGTACGCGGGTACGGGCGAGAACGCGTCGCGGGACTCCACGATCCGCGCGGCCGCCTCGGGGGTGAGGTACTGCCCCCGGTACGGATCGTCCGGCTGCGGATCGGCGGCCCGCCGGAGCGCCACAGCGGTCCTCACCCGCTGTTCGACGTGGACCAGCCGCTCCCAGAGCTCCTCGATCACCACCGTCGGGGTGTCGGCCGGTTCGTGGACGGCACGGGTGCCCTGTGTCGTGGTCATCGGGCCGCGCCTCCGCGCCTGCGCCGGCCGGGCGGCAGCTGCCGCTCCCGTTCCGCGGCGAAACCCTGGCCGCCGGGATCGGACGCACCGTCATAGCGCAGCCGGCGCCCCGGTCCCGCATCGTCGCCGTCCCGTGCGGGAGCGGACCTCACCACCAGACCCTCGGTGACCGGCGGGCCGGCCGCCGTCCGTTCACCGGCCAGCGGTGCCCACACCCGCAGATCGATCGCGGCCTTGAGCTCACCGCCGAGCGCTGACCACACGTCCGAGGCGGACGGCCCGTCGGTGCCCGGACCCGCCGCCTCCAGCTCCACGGCCAGCCCGAGCTCGGCGAGACTGCCCGTGTGCATCCGGGTGGGCAGCACGTCCGACCGTACGAGACAGCGCAACACCTCGGAGAGCAGGCGGTGTTCGTCCTGCGGGCGATTGGTCCAGGCCGTCACCAGATAGGTCAGCTCGTACCAGCGCGGCGGGGTCCGCCAGCCGATGACCATTCCCTCCTCGTCGTGCTCCTCGGCCGCACCGGTGCGGCGGCGGGTCGCGTCCTCACGGATGCGGTGGAGGAAAACGCTGATCGTGGGCGCGTTGCGCCGGGCGGACCAGTCCTTCGTCGGCGCGTCGAAGACCAGGTCGACGCCGCTCTCCTGGAGGCCGGCGTCGACCAGCAACAGCCGCAGCCCCTCGTCCACTTCGTGGATCATCGGCGCCCCACCTCGTCCGGCGGGACCATGGTGCCGCCGACCACCAGGAAGGACGTGGTGACCGGGCTGAACCCCGGCCCCTCGGCGATGATCGTGCGCGGCCCCGTCCGGTCCTTCGCCAGGATCAGCAGCTGCGCGATGAACGTACGGTCCCGGCGCGGGAGGGTGGGCGGTGCGGCCGCCGTGATCCCGGGCTTCCAGGACAGCTTCACGGGTGCCCCGGGCGGGAAGTCCTTGCCCCGCACGGAGGTGACGAACCCCGGCTTGCCGACGGCGGGTACCGCGATGATCCGCGGCTGGAGGATGCGCAGCGGCTTCCTGGACACATTGTCACGGGGATCGGCGTCCGTGCCGGTCGTGGTCAGCGTTCCGGTGATGCTGGTCGTCAGCGCCCGGTCGGGCTTGAGCACCACACGGACCACCGTGGAGGCGCCCGGTGCCAGGTCGGGCAGCGCGCATGCCCCGGCAGCGCAGCCCGCAGGCAGCGGACCCGCCGGGATCCGCGAGGGCAGTCCGAGCTTCAGCCGCAGTCCGGTGGCGAGCGCGTTCCGGCCGTTGCGCACCGTGTACGTCACCACTACCCGGCCGCCGACGTAACCGGGACCGGGCTGGGCCCGCACGGAGACCGCGGGCCCCGCCTCGGGCTCGGGAGGCTGGGGGGCCGGGGGCCGGGGCGTCGGGGTGGGCGTGGGTTCCTCGGGCGTTTCCTGGACCGGGACGGTCGTGCCGGTGGCGTTGTCCGTGGGGTTCGGGTCGACCACCGCTCCGGCGACCGACCAGCCGATCCGTTGGTCCCCGGGCGTCACCCCGGTCAGCCGGGCGGTGATCTTCACGCTGGTCCCCGGCGGGAGCACGCCCAGGTCGCACTGCGGCGAATCGGTGCCACAGGTCCCGGCCGGGGTGGTGAGCTCATCCAGGCGCACGCCGGGCGGGACGTCGGCGGTGAGCACGGTGCCGGGCGAGGGCGCGGGACCACGGTTGGTGACGGTGACCGTCACCGTGACGGAGGAGCCGGTCTCCACCGAGGGGCCGGTGGGCGGCGCTGTCAGTGAGAGATCGACCGACTGCTGGAAGGCGGGCTCCTTCTGCCGCCCGCCGAGCCGCTCGCCGAACGGCGTCAGCGTGCCGGAGGAGAGGTCGAGCACGGACAGCTGCTCCGGGGAGTTCGGTGCGAGCGCCCGACGCGAACTCAGCACCAGCCGTCCCGCGTCCGGCGACCAGGCCACGTCACGGGGCTGGAAGGGACCGGTCCGTGAGGTGTCGGGGATCTCCTGATGGCAGGCGTCGGGGTTGTTCCGCTGGACGGACGGAAGCACGACCCGGCACTCGTCGCCGGTCAGCGAGGTCACGACCACGCCGGTGCGCTCGTTGACCCGGCCGCCGCCGTCCTTCCGGTTGAAGGCGAGCGAGCTGCCGTCGGGGGAGAACGCGGGACTGTCGTCGATCTTCTTGCATTCACCGGGGCAGATGGTGGCGCTGAGGTCCCGCTGCTGGTCGAGCGCCGCCACCGGGACGGTCCAGACGTGCTTGATGCCGCCGAGGCCCCGGATCACGTGGTTGCGGGTGAAGGCGAGGGTGGTGCCGTCCGACGACCAGGCCGGTTGCGCGTCGCCACCGGCCAACTGCCCCTCCGGGGGCACGATCCGGCCTTCGATCGCCCCCGTGGCGACGTCCGCGATGAGAATGCTGCTCGGCCCCGGCTGCCCGTCGACCCGGCCGGGAGAGGTCCTGGTGAACGCCAGCTTGGTGCCGTCGGGTGAGAACGTGGGGTCGGTGTCCCAGTCACGGGGGCCGCGCCCGGCGAGCGGCATCGCCGCCTCGTGGGTGCCGTCGGCGTCGGCCAGCCAGATCTGCTCGACGCGCTCCTTCTCCGGACCCGCGAAGCGGGTCAGGACGATGCGTCTGCCGTCCGGGGTGTAGTTCTGCCGCTCGGTCCAGGGGTCGTAGGCCTCCGACGGGTTGAACAGCGGGTCCTTGGCGGGGTCGGTGTTGGTATTGGCCTCCGGGTCCTCCTTGAGGATGGGGAGTCCGAGATCCCGCGGGTCCGAACCGTCCTGCCTGACGTCCTGGAGCGTCACGTCGTTCGCCTCGCGGGACGTCCGCCGTGCCACGACGGGGGTCCCGGAGTCCGCGGGCCCGAGCCAGGTGGGCGATTCGACCGCACGGTCCTCGCCGAGCGTCAGGCCCGGCTCGTTTCCGTCGAAGGCGGTCGTCCGGTAGACGTGGTCGTAGTCCTTGCACCCGCACGTGGTGTCGGGGCTGAGGAAGAGCAGGCCGTTCCCGTCCGGCAGCCAGGCGGCCGAGCGCGTGCGCCAGCCGGCCTGTACGCCGGCCAGCAGTGGACGGTCGGCTCCGATTCCCTCGGTCACCCGGAGCCGGGGACCCGTCTTCTCGTCCGCGGTGAGGGTGTAGGCGATACGAGCACGATGGGTGTCGTCGTCCACCGGGTTCCACTCCGGCTCGGTCGCGTCGCCGGGCGGGCCGTCACTGATCACCCGCGCCGCGCCGCCGGCCACGGCCCGTTCGTAGATCAGACCGGTCCGACCGGGACCGGAGTCACAGGAGTAGGCGATCCGTGAGCCGTCCGGGGAGAAGGTCGGGGAGGTCTCGTTGTTGGGCGTGTCCGTCAGCTGCCGCAGACCGGAGCCGTCGACCCCGACGGTCCACAGCTCACGCTGGACCACACCATCCGGCCCGCGCTCTGCAGAGTCGAACACCACGGTCCGTCCGTCCGGGGAGAGTTCGGGGTGTGCGGCGTCCCGGTCGGTGGTGAGCCTGCGCACCGCTCCGCCCGCATCACGCACGTACACCTGCGGCCGCAGGCTGTCGCGCAGGCTGGTGAAGACCAGCACCTCACCGCGTGCGAAGGGGTCCTGGTCGTAGTGGGCCGGTCCGGTACCGAACAGCGGGGCGCTGGTGGACGGGGCGGTGACCCGGCCGATACTGCGGTGTTCGGTACCGGCGTAGGCGATGCGCCCGGCATCCGCCGGGCTTTCGTCCGCCACTGCGGCGAGTCTCGGCGCGCTCCGGGGCGCGGTCGCGGAACCCGCCACCAGCAGCGGCGCCAACAGCACCACAGCGCCCGTCAGTCGGCCCAGCCGGGTATGCCTCGCAGGGCCAGCAGTGCCGGTCACGGCCCACCTCACAGTCCTTTTGATGACTCTCCAGGACAAGCATCGTGCGTGGGCGGGGCCAAGGACAGGTCCGGAGTACCCGGAGAGGGGGAAGCAGCCGTTGCCCTTTGCGGCGCCTTCCCGGCCAACCGCCCGGCCGCTCGGGCCAGGCACAGCGGCACACTCCCGCGCGGCGACGTACTCACGCCGTCCGCACGGGAACCCGGGTACAGCACTCAGATGAGACCGTGCCGCATGGTGTAGCCGACGGCGTGCGCCCGATTGCGCAGTTCGAGTCGCGTCACCACCTCGTGCAGAACGTTCTTGACGGTGCGTTCGGAGTACGAGGTCTTCTGCGCGATCTCCGCGGTGCCATAGCCTTCCGACACCAGCCTGATCATCTCCGCCTCCCGCGTCGTGAGAGTGGAGAGCGAGAGCCCGCGGGGGTCGAGGACCGTGCGCTGGAGGCTGCTGACATGGTCGAGGAGCTTGCCGAGCAGGTCGCCCGGCAGCACGCCTTCGCCGTTGGCCATGGCCGTCACCAGGTGCACAAGACTGTCCTGGTTCGCCTCCCCGCGCCTGAGGACGGCGGCGACACCGCACTCGATCATGGTCTGGAGCGCGCCCGATTCGAAGAAACCGACGACGAGTCCGGTGCGGGTCGTGGTGTTGCGCTGGAGACGCTGAAGGAGCTGGACGGTGCGCTCGTCCACCATGTCCACTACTACCAAGGAGACTTGGGCCCGGTCCGCCTCGGCGTCGGCTATCAGGTCTATCTCTGGCCGCGGGCGAATCTGGTGCTCCACACCGGTCCGCAGGATCAGGTCCTCCGCGTAAACGGCGACGGAGACTCTGCCCCGGGAGGTCTCCCTGGCCCTGCCTTCGGCGGAGCGTTCTGCCGCGGTGGGTCTGCGGTAGTGGCCGCGCTCAACGGCTGTGTTCTTCATTTCTGCTGTCGTCGTCATTCTTCTGCGTGCCTGTCTTCCTCAGATGCTTCCGTCGTTGCTTCCGTCCGATGCGCCTGTCTCCGTACTCGACCGCGCCGCCCTCCGGCACGGCGAACGGGCCCGCGGAGGGGGCGCCGGGACATCGCGTCGTTGTGCCCTCGGGGCACCACTCGTGCCCGATCGTTGCCCTCGCGTCTCTGCTGCGCGGCCGTCGGTGCGGCTTAACGTCGCAGGGTGACCACATCTGCCGAACTCGAAATGTCCACGGTGACGGTGTCGCCCGGTGCCGAAGCGACGACGACCCTGACCGTGCGCAACGACGGCGACATCGTCGAGGCCTACACGTTCGAAGTGGTCGGCGACTGCGCCGCCTGGAGCACCGTCGAGCCGGCGCGGGTGTCCCTCTACCCGGGCACCTCCGAAGTGGTGACCGTACGGCTCAACCCGCCCCGCTCCCATGAGGTGCGGGCCGGCGAGATACCCCTGGGTGTCCGCGTTCTGCCCACGGAGCACCCCGAGTCGGTGGCGGTTCCCGAGGCCACGGTGGTGGTCGGGCCCTTCCACGAGCTCCGGGCGGAGCTCGACCCGCGCCGGCGCTCCGGCTGGCTGGGCGCCCGCTTCCGCACCTCGGTGCAGAACAAGGGGAACACCGCGGTCGACATAGCCCTCACCGGCAAGCAGGCCGGGGAGGAGCTGCGACTGACCTTCTCCCCGGGCCAACGGCGCCTGGAACCGGGTGAGTCCGCCGAGATGGGTCTGCGGGTACGGACCCGCAAACTGATCTGGTTCGGCCAGCCGGTCACCTGGCCCTTCGAAGTCGAGGCCGCCGAAAGCACCGAAGGGGACCGGGACCACGAGCAGTCCGGCAGGGCCGAGGCGCTGCCGGGTGAATTCGCGCAACTGCCGGTACTGCCCAGGTGGTTGTTGATCGTGCTCGCCGCGCTGCTCGCCCTGCTGCTCGCGTGGTTCGCGCTGGTCCGGCCCGCGGTCCGGAGCACCGCGAAGCAGGCGGCGCACGAGGCCGCGCAGGAGAAGACACCCCCCGGCGGGCAACAGGGATCGGCAACAGGGGGCAGCACGGGAGGCCCGGCCGGTGGTCAGGGAGACGACAAGGGGCAGGGCAAGCCGAACACCTCCACAGGCTCCGGTTCGGGCGGTTCCGGTTCGGGAACGGGCGGGGGAACGGGCGGCACCCAGCAGAGCTCGGCGACGATCGATGTGCAGACCGGATCCGGGACCAAGAAGAAGGGGACGTACCGGGTTCCGCAGGGGAAGGTATTCGGAATCACGGACATCGTGGTGGCGAACTTCCAGGGCGACGAGGGAGTGCTGACCATCTCCTTCGGGGAACGGAAGATCACCACCATCGCGCTGGAGACCTTTCGCAACCAGGACTACCACTGGGTCACCCCCATCCAGATCCAGGAGAACGACACGGTCACCGCGTCCGTCACCTGTGCCAAACCTGGCACGCCGGCGACCGGATCGCAGGCTTCCGAATGCCATCAAGTGCTCAATGTCAGCGGTGTGCTGAGCGATCTCGCACCGTAGGAAAAAGGCTCCTGGCCTCCTGCTTCCCCTACGAAGGACGAGAACAGCAGAAATCCCGGCCGGGGGAAACCCGGCTTGCCGGTCGTTGGCAGTTTCCTTCTCCCGTGCACATGAGAGGCCATCCGGACCGCCCGGGTTCCGTGATGCCGGCAGTGGGTGAGGCGTTTCCGGCCAGGGGCCGCTCGGAGAACTCCGTACGGGTACGTGGAGCGGCCAAGGCTCGGATTCGTCCTACCGGTCCCGGGCCGACAGTTGCTGCCCGCGAATTCTGGCTGATTTCCGTCCGGTGCCATGCAGGTGGACATCTTCCGGAAATCCGCAGTACATGCTGCTGTCGCATGACCGGACCGGGAAATGCGGCGACCGCCGTGACCGGTCCTCAAGGGGAAGCACTTCCTGTCGCACGGGTGCCCGGGAAGGCAGCACCGTTGCCCCGTGTCCAGGACTTTGAGACCTACTGTCCGCCACGGCCGCCGGGGAAGACTCGGCGGCGAACGAATGACCACGCGAAGGAGCGAGTATGCCGTCGTACCTCACCCCCGGTGTATACGTGGAGGAGGTGCAGTCCGGAGCCAGGCCCATCGAGGGAGTCGGCACCGCGGTCGCAGCCTTCGTCGGTTTCGCGGAGTCCGGCCCCTTCCACCAGCCGACGCTGGTGACGAACTGGGACCAGTACGTCCAGATCTTCGGTACCTTCACCGTCGGCACGTATCTGACGCCCGCGGTCTACGGCTACTTCGCCAACGGTGGTGGCGCGGCCTACATCGTGCGCATCGGCGGCCCCGCGCAGGACTCGGCGCAGGGCTCCGCCGCCGAGCCGGTCCCGCCCACCGCCATCGGGGGGTTCCTGGTCTCCGCGCGGCCCGGCACGAGTGGAGACCTCTCGGTGGAGGTCGCCGACGCCGAGGGCGAGAACCCTCCGGAGGACCGGTTCCGCCTGCTGGTGCGGCAGGCCGGCAAGGTGGTGGAGAGCTACGACGTCTCCAACCGTAAGAACGTCAAGGGCTATCTGGTCGCCCAGACCCGCCAGTCCAAGCTCATCCAGGTCACCGAGCAGCCCGGCGCGGCCCAGACCCGCCCCGAGAACCAGACCCTCGCCCTGGCGTCCACCGCCGCCGCCCCGGGAGCCGGCGTCGCACGCCTCGACCCGGCCGAGTACGTCGGCGACGCCGCTGCCCGTACGGGGTTCGCGGGACTCGAAGCGATCGACGAGATCACCATGGTCGCCGTTCCGGACCTGATGAGCGCCTACCAGCGTGGGGACATCGACGCCGAGGGCGTCAAAGCCGTCCAGCTGGCGGTGATTTCGCACTGCGAGCAGATGGGCGACCGGGTCGCTGTCCTGGACACCCCGCCGGGCATGAACGCCCAGCGCGTCCGCACCTGGCGCAACGACGACGCCGGATACGACTCGCGCTACGCGACCGTTTACTACCCCTGGCTCAAGGTCTTCGACCCGGCTACCGGCCAGAACGCCCTGGTACCCCCGAGCGGCCACGTCGCCGGTGTCTGGGCACGCAGTGACGGCGAGCGCGGTGTGCACAAGGCCCCCGCCAACGAGGTCATCCGCGGCGCGCTGGACCTGGAGATCCGCCTCAGTAAAGGCGAGCAGGACCTGCTCAACCCGATCGGTGTCAACTGCGTACGCGCCTTCCCCGGGCGAGGCATACGGATCTGGGGCGCACGCACCCTCTCGTCCGACCCGGCCTGGCGCTACCTCAATGTGCGCCGCCTCTTCAACTACCTGGAGGAGTCGATCCTCCTGGGCACCCAGTGGGTGGTGTTCGAGCCGAACGACGACCGCCTGTGGTCGAGCATCCGGCGCAATGTCACCGCCTTCCTCACCGAGGAGTGGCGCCGGGGCGCACTGTTCGGCCGCACGGCCGAGGAGGCGTTCTACGTCAAGTGCGACCGCGAGAACAACCCGCAGGAGTCGATCGACCTCGGTCAGGTCGTGTGCGAGATCGGCGTCGCTCCGGTGAAGCCCGCGGAGTTCGTGATCTTCCGCCTCGCACAGTTCTCCGACAGCACCAGCCTCGTCAACGAGTGACCCGACAGGGTCCGCAAACGGAACAGGTGACACAGAGTCATGGCAGAGGGCGACGCTCTTTCCACCCACGTCTTCGGCGTGCAGCTCGGCGGCTATCTCGTCGAGTCGATCCAAGAGATCAGCGGCCTGACCGTTGAGGAGGAAGTCGTCGAGGTCCGTCAAGTGACCGCCGAGGGCAAGCAGATCATCCGCAAGCAGCCCGGCGCGCGTCAGGCGGGCGAGGTGACGATCACCCGAGGACTCGACAAGAGCAGCGAGTTCACCAAATGGATCAAGGAGACGCTCAACAACGGTGCTGTCGACACCGCGCGCCAGAACCTGACCATCGAGATCAAGGACTCGAAGGGTGAGACGGTCCGGCGTATCCAGCTGATGCAGGGCTGGGCCAGCAAGTGGGAGGGCCCCTCGCTGAAGGCCGGCGAATCCAGTGCCGCCACCGAGACGGTGACCATCACCTTCGAGGAGATCGTGGTCGAATGAGGCGCAGGACCGTTACGTCGGGCGGGCTCGACGAAGTCCTCGACAGCCTGGCTTCCGCCCCGCCTGCCGCACGCGAGGAGGCTGCTCCCGCGCAGCCTCCGGCCCGTGAACAACAGGCCATGCGCGCGGAGTTCGAGTTCGAGCTGCCGCGCGGCTACGTCGACGACGAGGGCCAGGTCCACCGGCGCGGCTCGATGCGGCTCGCGACGGCGCGGGACGAGCTGCGCCCGCAGATCGACCTGCGGGTGAAGGAGAACCCGGCGTATCTGTCCGTGGTGCTGCTGAGCCAGGTGATCACCCAGCTCGGCACCATCACCGATGTACACGCCGGGGTCGTCGAGCGGATGTACGCCACGGATGTGGCGTTCCTCCAGGACTTCTACCGCCGGATCAACAGCGAGGGCCATACGCATGCCGCGGTGACCTGCCCGCTGTGCCACGGGTCGTTCGAGGTGGACCTGTCGGGTGGGCGCCTGGGGGAATCGTGACGTACGCGCCTTCCCGTCTGCGGGAGGAGATCGCGTACGTCGCCTACCACTTCCATTGGCAGCGAGAGGACATCCTCGACCTCACCCACGGCGAGCGTCAGGAGTGGGTGCGGGAGATAGCGCGGATCAACACCCGCGTCAACGAAGGCGGGTGATCGTGTGGGGTTCGGAGACTGGTTCCGTCGAGGGAACCGGCAGCAGCCCGGAACGCCGCCCCTGGTCGGGTCGTCCTCGGCCGAAACCAGCTCCGCACCGATCAGCTCGTCGTCCGAGCCGTCTGCCGTCTCGCGGAGGTTGATGGCGATGACACCACCGGAACG
>NZ_JBSFET010000108.1:0-17038 GCF_053594575.1 Streptomyces sp. NPDC001880 | reverse complement strand
GGGGGGGCGCCCCCCCCCCCCCCCCCCCCGGCCCGCCCCGGCCGTCGGCCCGGCGGGGGGGGCGCCCCGGCCCACCGGGGCGCGCGCCCACCGCCGCACTCCAGTCGCCGGCGCCTTCGTCGGGGCCGGCCCTCGGCGCACTTCCTCGACCGGCCGTGAAGAAGGACTCCGGCTGGTCGAAACACGCCGCGAGATCTCCGGCCACGCCGATACGGACCAGGGTCCGCTGCGTCCGCCGAAGTTGCGCAGGCCTGCCTCGATTCCTACGGTGCAGCCGTGACGGGCAGGAACGGGAGGAGCGCACATGCGGGACAGCCCTTAGCCGTCGTAAACTCCCCAGTCCCGCACGCTGCCGTGCCCGGAGCAGTTACCGCCGAAGACCCAGTAACCCGTGCCGACCAACGGACCCCAGATTTCGGTACCGTCCGAGCACTGGGTCCACGATCCGGATCTTCCGTAGTCGACGTTGCAGTCCGCTCTCCACGACGTGCCGTAGTTGACGAAGTTGTTGCAGTAGTTCGCATGCCGTATCGAAGGTGCCCCGTTCGTGCCCTGAGTCACCATCACCGGTCCGTCAGGCACCTCTCGCGGCTGCGCCGTCGTTGCCGAGCCGACGGACTCGACAGGCGCGGGACCCGACGGTGCGGCTACGGCAGTGGAGGCCCCGACCAGGACGAGCAGCAGTCCAGCCGCTGGTACCACGTAGCGTTTCATTTTCCCTCCAGGGAGCAGGAATTCGCGCGGGAGCACCGTGCCATGCACAGAACAGGTATGCGCATGGCACGGGCTGAATCGTTCGATCTCACCGTGACACGGAAGACGCGGGGGCAATTGGGAATCAGTGCAGCGTCACTTGTGTCCTGGCGCAGTCTGAGCTTGCCGTGTGGCCTCGCGGCGGAATTCGGTGGGAGTCATGCCATTGGCTGCCCGGAATGCTCTGCTGAACTCGGCCGGTACCAGGAAGCCCCACCGCGCTGCCAGCGCACTGATCGACTGGCTGCGATGCCGGAAGTCGGCGAGGTCGGCCTGGCAGCGCTCCAGGCGCCGCCGGCGGATTGTGGCCGCGACGGTACTCGCCTCCGTACGGAACAGCTGGTGCAGGGCGCGGACGGAGATGTAGTGGTGCGCTGCGATGTGTGCAGGTGTGAGTTGGGGATTGCCGAGGTTGTGGTCGATGAAGGCATGGATGCGGGCGAGCAGGACTTGACGGCGGGTGTCTGCGGGAAGCCCTGATGCGGCATCGAGCCGCGTGGCCAAGAACGCGGTGGCCAGGTCGAATCCCACACTCCCCAGGCGGAGCAGCTCCGCCTCGTCGCAGTGCGGTGCCTGGTCGCGCAGCCCGGCGAGATAAGACGTGAGGAGCGCTCCCGACCCGGTCCGGGCCGGGAGAAGGGTGGCGACGAGTTCGTCCGTCCGGTCGCGGGGGAGCGCTACCGCCGATCTGGGCAGTCGGATCATGGTGAGCCGAGGGAACTCGCTGCCGTGCCTGAACTCGCAGGCCAGAGGGCGGAAGCTGTCGAACAGGGCCATGTCGCCGGCCTTGAGCAGGACGTTGTTGCGCCGTTGCTCCAGCGCGACCGAGCCGCCGCGGACCAGGAAGAGGAAGTAGGACTCGGGATCCGCCCGCCGGATGTGGATCGGGGTACGGCGGGCTGACATCGGGGAGAAGCGGAATGCTGACACCTGAGTCTGGGGCAGCTGCAGCGAGGTCGCTTCTCCTGCGAAGGAGTCGATGCGGTCGCACGTGATCGACACGGGCATGACCGCTTCGGTGACCATCGACGACCACCATTCGAAACCGGCGCGCGCGCTGACACTGTTGGTTGAGATGTTCGCCGCCTGCGTGCCCGCCATCCCGCCCCCTGGTCCTGAACATGACAGGCCCCAATCTTCAGCTGTCCGATGCCGACAGGCGAGCGGCTCCCCGGTCACTCTGGTCACCTCTCCGGCCAAGAAGCTGTACACCCTGGTGCTGGAACAGTGGAGGCGAGCGTCCGAGTGGCTGTCGGCCCGTTCCTGTCGGCTCCGGCGGGACGCAGGGACCAGCGTTTTGCACCGCCCGCGCCGGATCGGAGAGCGAGCCCTGTGCACCCGCTCCACCGCGAAAGGGCGCGCGATCACCCTGCGTTCCCGCCGCGAACACGAAGCTCTCCAGCTGGCCGAAGCCCGGCAGGAGACGGACGCCTGGAATCGGCAGTACCAGCACCGGGCGGGAGCCGAGGGCACGATCGCGCAGGCCGTCCACTGTTGCGAGGCCCGCCGCTCCCGCTACCGAGGACTGCCAGGACCGCGTTGCGGCACTTCTACACCGGGGCCGCGATGAACTCCGCCCGCCTGGGCGCCTGGCCCACCGGCATCCCCTTCCGCACCTCACCCTTCGCAGCGCTCCGCCCCGCCGGATAGCTCCAGCGGGGCGGAATCAACCAACAGCGTCCGGAGTCTCGGTGCGGGCTCGTCGCTGTCCGTCCCGGGGCGGCGGGACCGGCCGGGCGGCCGCCGTGCGCACGTGCTGTTCCGGCATACGGCGAGGGCGGGCGACCTTCAGTTGCGCCGGTGATCCGCCGGCACGCCCATGTCGGTGAAGAGCTGCTCGGCCTCCGCCCGGTAACGGGTCGCGTCCGGCGTGTCCCCGAGGGCGTCGGCCATGCCCGCGAGCGCGTAGGCCTGCTCGATGCGGTAGCTGAGGGACGAGGCGAGTTCGTGGGCATGGGTGTGGAGTACGAGTGCCGCCGCCACGTCGCCCTGCCGACGGCGCAGCCGGCCCACCACGTTCTCCACCTTGGCCCGGCGCAGCGGCGAGGAGTTGGTCCGCATCATGTCGAGGGCGAGCTCCGCCTGGTCCGGTACGCGGGGCGGCTTTCCGAGCCGGTGCTCCACATCGGCGGACAGCGCCAGGGTCAGGGCGAGGTTCACCTCGTTGCCGGCGTCTCCGTACAGTGCCCGGGCCTCCGCCAGGCAGCGGTCGGCCTCTTCGTACGCGCCCAGGCCGACATGGGCGAAGGCGAGATCGGTGATGGCGCCGGGCAGCCCCTCGTGCTGCCCCAGTTGCCGGCTCAGGTCGGCTGACCGCTGGGCCGCGTCCCGTGCCTCCTCGTACCGGCCCCACTGTTCGTAGAGCGTGCTGAGGATGGTGAGGCTCTCGGCCTCGGCGCGGGGCATGTCCAGGTCGCGTTCGTGCGCGATCGCCGTCTCCATGTGGCCCAGGGCCGCGGAGAAGTCGCCGAGCAGACTGTTGAACTGGCCGAGGATGCTCTCGCTGTGGGCCTGCGTGTGCAGGTCGCCGAGCCGGACCGCGACGTCCCGGCTCTTGCGGGCGGCTTCGAGGCCCTCGGCGAGACGGCCGAGTTTCCAGCAGGCGACGCCCAGGTTGGACAGGCTCACGCCCAGCAGCGCCAGATCCTCCAGCCGGCCCGCTGCGGCGACCGCGACCCGGCTCAGCTCGCCGAACTCCTCCAGGAGCCCGAGGTCGTTGAGCTGGAAGACGAGATTGCGGGCCAGGCACACCACATAGCGGTCGTGCCCCCTGCGCTCGGCGAGCGTGACGGCCGCGAGGAGCGAGGTCTGTTCGCGCAGGAACCACTTCCGTGCCTGCTCGGGGGTGGCGAGGTCGGGCAGTTCGGCCTTGGACGGTTCGATGCCGGTACTGCGTCGACGCCGTCCGGAGTAGAGGAGGTCGCACGCCACCTCGGTGGCCGTCAGGTAGTAGCCCAGCAGCCGCTCCACCGCCGCGGAGTCCTCGGGGGCCTCGACGAGCAGGCTGTGCGCGAAGCTGCGGACCAGGTCGTGGAAGGTGTAGAGGCCGATCTCCGGCTGCTGCACGAGATGGACGTCGAGCAGCATCTCCAGCAGATCCTCCGCGTCCCGCGCGGAGGAGCCCAGCAGCGCACCGGCCGCGTGGACGTCCATGTCGCTGCCCGGGTGCAGGGCCAGCGTCGAGAACGCGTTCCGGCACTCCTCGTCCAGGGCCTGGTAGGACAGGCGCAGGGTGGCGGAGACGCTGCGGGCGCCCGAGCTGAGCTCGTCGAGTCGCCGGGTCTCGTCGCGCAGCCGTTCCGCCAGGTACTGGAGCGTCCAGCGGGGGCGGTTGCGCAGCCGGGCGGTGGCGATCCGAAGGGCGAGGGGGAGATGGCCGCAGAGCCGGGCGAGCTCCACGGCGGCCTCGGGCTCGGCGGCTACGCGCTCGGCACCGAGGGTCTCGGCCACCAGCATCGCGCTGTCCTCGGGAGGCATCACCCCGATGGAGATCCACTGCGCGCCGTCCAGATCGACCAGGCGGGCCCGGCTGGTGACCATGACGAGGCAGCCGGGGGAGAGGGGCAGCAGCGGACGGATGGCGGCGGCGTCGGCCGCGTTGTCGATGAGGATCAGCAGCCGCTTGCCGACCAGGGTGGCACGCCACAGGGCCGTGCGGGCGGGCACGTCGTCGGGGATGAGGTTGCCCGGCACACCGACGGCCCGTAACAGGGTGTCGAGCGCGATTCCGGCGGTCACCGGCTGGTCGCCCGGGGTGTAACCGCGCAGGTCGATGTGGAGCTGGCCGTCCGGGTAGTCCGGGGCGAGCCGGTGCGCCGCCCGCACCGCGAGGGAGGTCTTGCCGCAGCCGCCCATGCCGTCGATGGCCACGATCTGGGGGCCCTGCTCGCCACCGCTCTTGGCGCCCTGCAGGATCTCGGCCAGCTCCCGGTCCCGGCCGGTGAAGTCGGCGAGGTCGTAGGGCAGGGTGCTGGGGGGTTCGGCGGGCAGTGCCACGGCCACGACGGGGGCGGCGGCTGCCGGCTCGGGGCCGGCCAGGTCGGGGCTCTCCCGCAGGATTCCCTCGTACAGCTTGGTCAGGTTGGGGCCGGGGTCGATGCCCAGTTCCTCGGCGAGGAGCTCGCGTACCCTGCCGTACTCGTCCAGGGCCTCGGCCTGCCGCCCGGACCGGTACAGAGCGAGCATCAACTGGCCGCGCAGGGACTCTCGCAGGGGGTGCTGCTGGACCAGTTCCCGCATTTCCACAATGAGTTCGGCGGCGTCGCCGAGTGCGAGCTGGAGTTCGAAGAGCTGCTCCGCCGCGGTCAGCCGACGCTCCTCGATGGAGGTGGAAGCCGCCTCGATGACCGGGCCGCCGCCGCCCGACAGGACAGGGCCCCGCCAGAGGGCGAGGGCGCCGCGCAATATCTCGGCGGCTTCGGCCGTACGGCCGTCGGACGCCTTGAGCTTTGCCTCACGTATCAGTAGGCCAAATTCGGCCACGTCGATTTCGCATTGTTCGAGGGCGACGCGATAGCCCGGCCCGTCGGTGACGAGGACATCGGCACCTCCGGGTATCCGTCTTCGGAGATCCGCGACGGCCTTGCGTACTTGGTGGGGTGCGGTGGTCGGCGGTTCCTCGTCCCAGGCGGCCTCGACCAGCCGGGAAACCGGAAGCACTTTTCCGGGCTCCAGAAGCAGAGTGGCCAGAACTCGCTCTTGTATGACGCCGCCCAGCCGGAGACGCGTTCCGTTGGACCACCCCTCTATCGGGCCAAGAATATTGAAGCGCAGCCGAAACTCTTCTGCAGTTGACACGCATCCTCCCCCTCAACTCTGCGCAGCCGCAGCGCTTCACCAGCGCGAAGCGATCGTATCCGCTGCGGGAGGAACTGGCGGTACTGCACCGGGAAGAGTTCGGGAATGGCTCGATGGAGTCTGTTCATCGACGGCAGGCCTTCGCTGCCACGGACAGCACGGAGCGTACGGAGCGTGAGCGGAGACCGCAAAGATCCCGGACCGGCCGCGCGTTCCGGACACCCTGGGCGGCCGGGTGACCGGTCATTGCGTTTTCTGAGCATGTGGAGACCGAGGAGACAATGATGAATTCCCAGCCCGCACCCGGGCTCGACGTTCTGCTGCAGAATGCGCGCCGGCGGGCGGGACTCACTCAGGAACAACTCGCCGGACTTTCCACGGTGAGCGTACGAGCCATTCGCGACCTGGAACTCGGGCGGGTCCAGCACCCGCGCAGGGAAACACTGAAGCTCCTCGCCAACGCGATGAGGCTGAGCGACGCGCGGCGCGTCGAGCTGGAACTCGCCGTCGATGCAAAGGCCGCAGGGCGCGTCTTCCAGGACATCTACGGAACGGGCCTCGCCACACCACCGCCTCCGCTGCGCCCGCTGATCGGGCGGCGTCCCGAACTGGAGGCGCTCACGGCCCGGTTGCGTACGGACCACGAGCGGCTGCTGACCCTGGTGGGTCTGCCGGGAGTGGGAAAGTCCCGGCTCGCCCAGGAGGCCGCCTCGGTGATTCACGCCCGGGACGGGGTTCCGGTGCTGTGGGTCTCCCTGGACGACACCGCCGAGACCGCCGCGGCGGACCCCAACAATCCGCAGGCGACCGTGACCGGATGGGTGCGCTCACTCGTCCGCGACGGCGAGGAATTCGAGGAACTCGCCGCGCTCATAGGGTCCAGGGCGACCTTGATCGTGCTGGATGGTCACGATGCGTCACCATCTGTCACCCCTCGCCTGCTGAGTCTGCTGCGCGCCTGTGAGCGCCTGAAAATACTCACCACCACCGACCGCCCGGTCCAGCTGCCCGGTGGCCGGCTGCTGCCACTGGCTCCGCTCGCGGTGCCGACCGCCGCCGATCTCGCCGCCGAGCCGGTGGGCGGCTCCCTCGTCGTGGACCGGCAGGCAGTAGAGCTGACGCTCTCTCATGTCAGTTATATGCGGCCCGACTTCCTCCCCACCGACTCCGTCGTCACCACCGTGGCCCACATCTGCCGGGCCCTGGACGGCATGCCGCAGGCGCTGGAGGCCGCCGCCTCGTGGCTACTGCTGTACTCCCCGCAGCAGCTCCTGGACATCGCTCGCACCACACCGCTGGTGCTGCTCGACGGGGTCACGCCCGCCGATCCCGCCGCCGGCCCCACCCTGGGCGAGCGGCTCACCGCCGCCGTGACCGGGCTCGACCCGCAGGCCGCCGGTCTACTCCGCATACTGGCGACGCTGGAGGACCCGTGGACGGTGGACGGAGCCGCGCGGGCCTGCGGCACCTCGCTGGCCGAGACCGCCCGTGATGTGCATGCCCTGCTGGTCCGCGGCCTGGTCCGCCGGCTCCCCACGACAGCGGGCGGCCCGGTGGGATTCACCGTCCTCAATCTGGTCCGCGCGGTGCTCGAAGCGGAGCAGGAGACGGCGCCCGCCGCTCTCGCCGCAGCCCTGGCCGAATGACGGCCGCCCCGCCGGGAGGCGCGGGCCGACTCCCGCCCCTCCGGGGCCGGGGATTCTCCGCTTCTTCCCTCCGTGTCCCTCCTGCTGCCGCGTCACCCGGGGCCTCTCGTTCCCCACTCCGCTGCCCGACCCTGTTCCCGTTCTCGTGAAAGGCACCCCACCCATGCGCAACCTGATCTCCCTCGCCGACCTCACGCCCGCCGAGCTGGACCACCTCGTCCGGCGTGCCGTCGCGTTCGGCCGCGACGGCATCGTGCCGAAGCCGCTGGCCGGGCGCCAGGTAGGCCTCTACTTCCGCAAGTCCTCGACGCGGACCCGGACATCATTCTGGAGCGCGGCCACCCGCCTCGGCGCCGATGTGATCACCTTCGGTCCGAACGAGCTGCAGCTCACCACCGGTGAGACGGTGGAGGACACCGCCCGGGTACTCGGGCAGTACCTGGACGCCCTCGTCGTACGCACCAACGGGGACGTGGAGGAGATCCGCCGGCTCGGCAGCAGCGAGGACCTGGCCGTCGTCAACGCCCTGAGCCTGGACGAGCACCCGACCCAGGCCATCGCCGATCTCGCCACCCTGGCCGAGGAGTTCGGCTCGCTCGACGGTCTGCATCTGCTCGCCGTCGGCGAGGGCAACAGCTCGGGCGCGGCACTCGCGCTCGCCGCGGCCCTCACCCCCGGCCTGCGCCTCACCCTGCTGTGCCCGGCGGGATACGAGGTGCCCAAGGAGACCCTGGACCTGGCGGCCGAGCTCAGCGGCGGCAAGGCCCTGGTGAACCAGGTCGTGACGCCCGACGAGGTGGAGGGGCCGGTCGACGCGGTGTACACCAGCCGGTGGCAGACCATGGGGGTGACGAAGGAGAACCCCGACTGGCTGGGGGACTTCGACGGCTTCCAGATCAATCGCGCCTTCCTTGACCGCTTCTCCGGCCCGCGCACCGTCTTCCTGCACGACCTGCCCGCGGTCCGCGGCGAGGAGGTCACCGACGAGGTGCTCGACGGCCCGTCGAGCCGGGCCTGGCGGCAGGCCCACCACAAGATGACCGCCGCCGCGGCGGTCCTGGAGTGGTGCGTACGGGGCTTCCAGGACTGACAGTGAAGACGTGTGGTGGCTTCTGCGGCGGGTCCGGCTCGCGGACTGACCGCGGCCGCACCACGGCCACCGGCACCACCTGATCACCTGCACCACCGGCTCCTGGCGGACATGGGTTCACGACCTAGACCACCCGTGTCCGCCGGGAGCCTTCCGCGTGTTCCGCGTAAGGGATCCCGTTCCGTACACCGTACGGAAGAGGCGGCCACGGAAAAGGGCGGGTACGGGGCGCATGTGCCGCGCCTCGCACCCGCCCTCCGGGACCGGGACGACCGATGGGGTCAGCCACCCATTGCCGCAACCACCGAACGCGGCCGCATATCGGTCCAGTTCGCCTCGATGAATTCCCCGCACTCCTGCTTGCTGCCCTCGTCCTTCACCAGTTCCCAGCCCGCCGGCTGCTGGATCCGGGCCGGCCACAACGAATACTGACCCTCTTCGTTGGCCAGCACTACATAGCGGCCCTGGGCGTCCTCGAACGGGTTGGTTGCCATGATTTCCACCTCGGTTGGACGATGTTGTACGTGAATGCCGTCAGGTGTGTCTGAGTGTTTCGGCTGCATCAAATGCTAGAAGCCGCAGACCGGTTCGCCGGGCAGAAGTCCAGGCAGATCGGCGGCACCACGGACCGCGGGATCAGGTGAGGACGCGGGCCGTCCGATGCGCGTAGGTGAGGGCGACCCCGGTCGCCACGGTGGCCGCGCGCACAGCCCCGAGCGCCTCGCGCACCAGCTCCGAACGCTCCACCGGCATCACCTCGATCCCGGGCTGGCCTGCGCGGACGATGTTCACCGCGGCTTCGAGCACGGCGACCTGGGCCTCGCCCAGCGCCTCCCGCCGGTCGACCCGTTCCCGTACCTCCGCCAGGACGTCCGCGAGCACGTCCGCCGCACGGACGCTGTGGCCGGTCTCTGCCATGTCATGACTCCTCGGTCTTTCGCCGGCGGATTGCACGGGGCCGGACGCTGAATTCTGCGGGTGCGGTGCCTAAGGGCTGTCCCGCAATCCCCGGCGGGCGCGCGACGTCAGCTGCTTCCCAAGCTCTCGGCAGCGCTCGAGCAGGGGAGCCCCCACTCCTCGCGGCGTTGTCGGAACGTCCGCATACATCCATAATGCGGACGTCCCTCTGCCTTGCGATGCACCGCATCTGACGTCGCGCGCTGATCCGCCGGGAATTGCGGGACAGCCCTCAGTCTCACGCCCCGCCGGTCGCCCGGCACCGGGCTCGCGGTCAACTGCTCCTCTGCTGCCGCCCAGTTGCCGCCGCTCACGCCGGAAGCGCCGCCGGAGCGAATCTACGGTTGTGGCCGAAAGGGAGTTCCGGGCAAGCCTGGATCTCTTTCTCCCCTTGTCATCCAATGATGTGGACGAAGCGAACAATGAAGCCTGCGGAATGGGCGGCTCGTCATCGATCCGGGCCGCTGGATGTTGTTGTCACCGGACTGCAATCCGATGCTCACACCTGGAATCTCATCTACATCCAACTGCTGCTCGAAGACCTCGGGCACAAGGTCGTCAATCTGGGTTCCTGCGTGCCCGAGGACGAGATCGTCGAGTCCTGCTGCAAGTTCCAGCCCGACCTCCTGGTCGTCAGCAGCGTCAACGGGCACGGCTTCAACGACGCCGAGCCGCTGATCGGAGCCATCCGGTCGCGCTGGGAGCTGACCGGCCTGCCCGCGGTCATCGGCGGCAAGCTCGGCGTGTCCGGAGACGGGGAGGAAGAGGCCGACGCCCTCATGAGGGCCGGGTTCGACGCGGTCTTCCAGGACGGTGTCGACATCGCCGCCTTCGAGTCCTACGTCGACTCGCTTCCCAAGGAGGTGGAACGTTGACCGCGCCGGTGCAGGAGGCGGCTCCCGGGAGCCGCACCACGGTGCACCGGCGACCGCTCTCCTTCGGCCGCTTCGTCGCCGGGGCGCAGGCCCGTGGCTCACTCGTGGTCCAGCCCCGCATGGGCTTCTCCGACCCCGCACTGATGAGAGCCGGCCTGCTGGCCACCAAGGGAGCGGCGGACGCGGTCGTCGGCACCATGACGATCGACAGCTACACGCGGGTCAACGACGAGGCGTCCGCGGCCCGCGCCCTGGACGGCGGGGTCCCGCTCAACGGATTCCCGATCACCTCCTACAGCCCGCACACCTCGCGCTGGGTCCTCGACGGCGTCCGGGACGCGGGCTTCCCGGTGCAGATCCGGCACGGCTCGGCCCGCCCCCAGCGCATCGTCACCGCGCTGGCCCGGCTCGGCCTGGACGCGACGGAGGGCGGCCCGGTCTCCTACTGCCTGCCCTACGGACGCACCCCGCTCCTGGACTCCGTACGCAACTGGCAGGAAGCCTGCGACTTCCTGGCCGGACTGCGCGGCACCGGCGCGGAACCGCACCTGGAGACCTTCGGCGGCTGCATGCTCGGCCAGCTCTGCCCGCCCGGGCTGCTCGTCGCCATCAGCGCGCTGGAGGCGCTCTTCTTCCACCGGGCGGGGCTGCGCAGCATCTCGCTCAGCTACGCCCAGCAGACCAACGCGGACCAGGACCGCGACGCGATGCACGCACTGCGCCGGCTGGCCGGCGAGTTCCTGCCGGACACCGACTGGCACATCGTCCTCTACACCTACATGGGCCTCTACCCGCAGACCCGGCACGGTTCCCTGGAACTCCTGGAACGGTCGGCCGAACTGGCCGTGGAGACCGGGGCGGCCCGGCTGATCGTGAAGACCGCGGCCGAGGCGCACCGCATCCCGACCGTGGCGGAGAACGTCGAGGCCCTGCGGGTTGCTGCGCGGGCCGCCGCCCGGCACCGCACGGCGACCGGCGCCCGCCCCGGGAACGCTCCTGTCCCGCACACCGACCCCGCGGACAACGCCGTCTACGCAGAGGCCCGTGCCCTGGTGGACGCCGTGCTGAACCTGGACGACGACCTGGGCCAGGCCCTGCTGAAGGCCTTCGCCCGCGGATACCTCGACATCCCCTACTGCCTGCACCCCGACAACGCGGGCCGCACCCGGAGCCATATCGACGGATCCGGCCGCCTCACGTGGTCCGAGATCGGGGCCATGCCCCTCGGGCCCGTCCGCGAGCGCGGCCGGCGGCTCACCGCCGCCGGGCTGTTCGACGCCCTGTCGTTCGTACAGCGCCGGCACGACCGCACCCTCCCCCCGCCCGCTTCCCGCCCTTCGCTCCCCACGGCGGCCCGTCGCCCGGCAGCCCATCGGCAGCACACCCAGGAGGTAGCACCATGACCAGCACGATCGCCGAGTTCCACGGCAGCGTCGCGCCCTCTTTCCCGGCCTCTCCCGACCAGCACCTGATCGCCGAGCCGACCCGTGCCACGCTGCGGGTGCAGAGCCGCATGCTCGCGGCGACCCGCGCCTTCCTCACCGCGCAGGGGTTCCAGGAGCTGCTGCCGCCGGTCATCGGACCGGTCACCGACCCGGGAATCCGGGGCTCCAAGCAGGTGGACGTCGACTTCTACGGCCACAAGTACAAGCTGATGACCAGCGCGATCCTCTACAAGCAGGCATCGCTGCTGGCCTTCGACAAGATCTTCTACATCGCGCCCAACGTCCGCCTGGAACCGCTGGAGACGGCCGTCACGCACCGCCATCTCGCCGAGTTCCACCAGATCGACGTGGAGATCCGCGACGCCCGCCGCGAGGACGCGATGGAGCTCGCCGAGCGGCTCGTCGCCCATGTCGTCGGCGAGGTCGTCCGCGAGATGCCGGGGGACCTGGAGCTCCTCGGCCGGGACCGGGACGCCTTCCGGGAGGTGGTCCAGGGGGCGTTCGACCGCACCACGCACAAGCAGGCCACCGCGGACCTGGTGGCGCTCGGCCACCCGCAGGACCCGGGCGCCGAGATCGACTGGGAGGGCGAGGAAATCCTCTCCGCGAAGACCAGCCGCCCGTTCTTCGTCGTCGACTACCCCAAGGGCTCGCGGGGCTTCTACGACCAGGAGGACACCGACCGCCCCGGCGTCCTGCGCAACTTCGACCTGATCGCCCCCGAGGGCTACGGCGAACTGGCCAGCGGCAGCGAGCGCGAGCACGACTACGCGGCCCTCGTCACCCGGATGCGCGAGACCGGCGAGAACCCCGCGAAGTACGGCTGGTACCTCGACCTGGCCCGCCGCGGCATCCCCGCCAGCTCCGGCTTCGGCATCGGTCTGGAGCGCTTCACCCGGTACGTCACCGGTCGCACCGCCGCCTGGGAGGCCAGCGCCTACCCGAAGGTCCCCGGAGTGATGTCGGCATGAGCACGGTACTGAGCGCTTCGGGCTTCCCCGAGGAACAGGTGCGGCACCGGGCCAGGGCCGGATCGGCCGGGGTCTTCCCCGCGCTGGAGTCCTACGGCAGCAGCATGCTGGGCGCGGTCCCGGCCGGCCAGGACCCGTACGACCTGCTGGAACGCGCCAGGATCGTACCCCCGGTGTTCATGCCGGAGCGACTGAAGAAGCTCATCGACCTGGCCCGTGAACCGCTGTACACGGACGTCGAACTGGACACATCGCTCGGCGGGTTCACCTCCCGGCTGCCGCTCTACGTGTCCGCGTTCGGCTCCACCCAGGTCGCCAGCCACGACCTGGGCGAGGCAGCCGGACGCCAGGCCGGGCGGCTCGGCATCCCGATGGTCATCGGGGAGAACGTGGTGCCGGTCAACGGCTACCGCGCCGCCGCCGACGCCGCTGCCTCCCCGCTGCTCGGCCGGATCGCCGCCTACACGGCTGCCGCCGACGACGAGTACGGCGGTGTGGTGGTGCAGCAGTCCACCGAGGACGCGGACGCCGAGGTGTGGAACCTGGTCTACAGCGACCCGGTGTCCGAACCGCTGCTGGCCACCGGCCGGCTCGCCTTCGAGCTGAAGGTCGGCCAGGGCGCCAAGCCGGGGCTCGGCGGACTCACCGTCCTGGGCCGCGAGGCCGGCGACCGGGTCGCCGGACAGTACGCCATGGACGAGGTGTTCGGTGCCGGCACCGACTCGGTGCTGCGGATCAGCAGCCCCGGCACCTTCACCGAGGAGATCCTGCGCCAGCAGATCCGGCTGATGCGGAACAACTTCCCCCGCGTGAAGGTGTGGGTGAAGCTGCACCCCGGGCGCGACATCGCCCTCGCCGCGGCCACCGCCTGGGCGGCCGGCGCGGACTCCGTCACCGTGGACGGCGCGGAGGGCGGCACCGCCTGGGCGCCGACCGCATTCCTCGGCCAGGTCGGGCTCCCGCTCGGCGAGTGCCTCACCCGCATCGGCCGCACCGACCACTGCCTGCTCGCCAGCGGGCGGATCTGGGAAGGCAGCAGGGCCGTCAAGGCGCTGGCGCTCGGAGCCCGCGCCGTCGGCCTCGGCCGGGCCGCACTGCTCGCGGTGGACGAGGACGCCGAGGCCGGCCTGGTCCGGCTGGTCGAGTCCGTCGCCCTCGAACTCCGGCTGCTGATCAGCTCCGTCGGCAAGTACCACGTGAACGCCCTGGAAGCGGACGACATCCTGCTGCCGGCCGACGCCGCGACGGGCTCCCGTACCGGCTGATCCCCCGCTCCACCACCCGCTTCGCACCAACTGCACGTCATCCACCGTGGCTCCGTCGGTCTCCCGGCACGCCGCGAGACCACGAGATCCGAGCTACCGAGAAGGTGTCGAGATGTTCCAGCCGCAAACCGATCCAGCTCTCTTTCCCGGCATCGGCGTTCCCGCGCACGTCGCCACGTACAACGACACGGCCGAGGACCTGCCCGCGGGCGCGCTGCACGCTCTCTTCGCGGCGCAGGCCGCTCGCACCCCGGAGGCCGTCGCCCTCGTCCGCGAGGACCGCCGTCTCACCTACCGGGAGCTGGACGGCGCGGCCAACGCCCTCGCACACCGGCTCGTCGCCGGGGGCGTACGGCCCGGCGACGCGGTCGGCCTTCTCTTCGACCGCTCCTTCGCCTACGTCATCACCGTCCTCGCCGTGATGAAGAGCGGTGGGGTGTACGTCCCCCTCGATCCCCGCCAGCCCGAGGAGCGCCTCGGCTGGATCCTCTCCAGCACCGGGGCCACCCTCCTGGTGACCGACCGCCCGGCCGGGGATACCGGCTTCGCGGGAGCCCTGCCCGCCCTGCGGCTCGACGACACGAGCGCCACGGCCGACTCGGCCGCCACCGCACCCGATGTCACGGTCCACCCGGACCATCCGCTCTACATGATGTTCACCTCCGGCTCCAGCGGCACCCCCAAGGGCGTCGTCAACACCCACCGCAACGTGGTCGAACTGGCCCTGGACCCGGGCTTCGGCGCCGAGGCCCACGAGCGGGTACTCGCCTACTCGCCGCTGCCCTTCGACTCCTCCACCTACGAGCTGTGGGTTCCGCTGCTGCGTGGCGGACTGGCCGTCGTACTGCCCGCCCCGAAGATCGACATCGGCGAGCTGGCCGACGCCATCACCCGCTACGGGGCGACCGCCGCCTACTTCACGACCGCCCTCTTCGACGCCATGGCCAGCGAGGCGATCGACGCCCTGGGGCAGCTGCGCGAGATCTGGACCGGCGGCGACGTGCTGTCCGCCACTGCCCTCCAACGGGCCCTCGACCACTGCCCGGACACCACATTCGTGCACGTCTACGGTCCCACCGAGGCGACCGTCTTCTGCAGCTACCAGGCCTTCACCCCCGAGGTGCGCACTCTCGACCGGCTGCACCTGGGCATTCCGATGGCGAACACCGCCATGTACGTCCTGGACGCCGAGCTGCGCCACACCGGCCCGGGTGAAACCGGCGAACTCTACGTCGCGGGACCGCACCTCGCCCAGGGCTACGGCCGGCTGCCCGCCCTGACCGCCGAGCGTTTCACCGCCGACCCGTACGGACCGGCCGGCAGCCGCATGTACCGCACCGGCGACCTGGCCGCCTGGAACGAGCACGGCGAGATCGTGTTCCTGGGCCGCGCGGACCAGCAGGTCAAACTGCGCGGCAACCGCATCGAGCTCGGCGAGATCGAGACCGTGCTGGTCCGCCACCCCTCCGTAGCCCAGGCCGCCGTCATCGTCCGCGAGGACCGGCCCGGCGACAAGCGCCTGGTCGCCTACGTCGTACCTGCCGAGGAAGGCGTCCTGGACGGGGCCGGACTCCTGCGGTACGCGGCTGCGGAGCTCGTCGAGTACATGGTGCCCTCGGCGGTCGTCCCGATGGGGACCCTGCCGCTGACCCCGAACGGCAAGCTGGACCGGCGCGCACTGCCCGCCCCCCGGGTAGGCGTCGCACCGGGCGGCCGGGCCCCGCGCAACCCCGTCGAGGAAGTCCTCTGCGGCCTGTTCGCCCACTCCCTCGGCCTGCCTTCGATCGGAATCGACGACGACTTCTTCACCTCCGGCGGCCACTCGCTGCTGGCGACCCGGCTGGTCAGCCGGGTGCGCACCGTCCTCGACGTCCAGCTGACGCTGCGACAGTTCTTCGAGTACCCGACCGTCGCGCTGCTCGCCGAGTACGTTGCCACCGGCGGTGGCGACTCCGCCCGCCCGGCGCTGACCGCCCAGGAGCGCCCGGAGCGGCTGCCGCTCTCGGCGGCCCAGCAACGCCTGTGGTTCCTCGACCAGTTGGAGGGACCGTCGGCGACGTACAACATCCCGCTCGCCGTCCGGGTGCGGGGCAAGCTCGATGTCGCCGCCCTGGAGTCCGCGTTCACCGATGTCGCGGGGCGGCACGAGAGCCTGCGCACCGTGTTCGGTCAGGCCGAGGGGCAGACCTACCAGCGGATCCTGCCCGCCGACAGCGTCCGGGTGGAGCTGCCGGTCACCCCGGCGACCGAGGACGGCGTCGCCGCACTGCTCACCGAGGAGTCCGAGCGCTTCTTCGACCTGTCTGCCGATCTTCCTTTCCGGGGAAGGCTGTTCAGCCTGGGCGAGCAGGACCACGTGCTCCTGGTGGTCATGCACCACATCGTCTCCGACGGCTGGTCCTACCAGCCGCTCATGCGCGATCTGAGCACCGCCTACGCGACCCGCTCGCGCGGTGAACGCCCCGCCTGGGAGCCGCTGCCCGCCCAGTACGCGGACTACGCACTCTGGCACCGCGACGTGCTCGGTGACCCGACGGACCAGGAGAGTGTGGCCTCCCGCCAACTCGACTACTGGCGCAGCGCGTTGGCCGGCCTTCCCGAGGAGGTCACCCTGCCGGCCGACCGTCAGCGGCCGGCCGTCGCCTCCTACCGGGGAGCCACCCACACCGTGCACCTCTCCGAGGACGTGCACTCCTCGCTCGCGGAGCTGGCGCGCGAGTCGGGTGCCTCGGTGTTCATGGTGGCCCAGGCGGCGGTGTCGACGCTGCTGTCCCGTTCCGGTGCGGGCCACGACATCCCGCTCGGCTCGCCGATCGCCGGCCGTACGGATCAGGCGCTCGACGACCTCGTCGGCTTCTTCGTCAACACGCTCGTCCTGCGTACCGACACCAGCGGTGATCCGAGCTTCCGTGAGCTGCTGAACCGGGTCCGGGAGACCGACCTGGCCGCCTGGAGCCACCAGGACCTGCCCTTCGACCGCCTGGTCGAAGCCCTCAACCCGGACCGGTCCGCCGCCCGGCACCCGCTGTTCCAGGTGATGCTGACCCTGACGGACGCGGCCACGCCGACACTCGTCGCCGAGGACCTGGACGCCGAATCGGAGTTCACCTGGCTGAGGTTCGCCAAGTTCGATCTGACGTTCTCCTTCGCCGAGTGTCGTTCGGTGGATGGTCGGCCGGGTGGTCTGGACATCACGATCGAGTACGCGACGGATCTGTATGACGCGCGTTCGGTGGAGT
>NZ_JBSFET010000107.1:0-17157 GCF_053594575.1 Streptomyces sp. NPDC001880 | reverse complement strand
CCGCAACCTCAAAGCCGCCGAGGCCGCCGGCCGTCTGACGAACAAGCTCGGCACCTACCTACGGCCCAGCGTTCTCGTGGTCGACGAAGTCGGCTACCAGCCCCTCGAACGAGCCGAGGCGAACCTGGTCTTCCAGGTCATCTCGAAGCGTTACGAGAAGGGCTCGATCATCCTGACCTCGAACAAGACCTTCAGCGAGTGGGGCCAGGTCTTCGGCGACGAGGTCCTCGCCACAGCCATCCTCGACCGCCTCCTCCACCACTGCGAGGTGATCTCCATCAACGGCCCCAGCTACCGGCTCAAGAACCGCCTCAAGGCCATCGAGCGAGAGAACGACGTGGCCTGACAGCTGGGGACGTTCGCCCGTACGCAACTGGGGAGGAAAGTCCGTACGCCGACAACAGACCTGCCCGCCGAACCCGACCGCAGGGAAAAGCGCCTGGCCAGGTTACAGACCGATCGAGGCCGAGGCCGCCGAGAAGGCCCGCAAGCACGCCGAGGACAAGGAGCAGCGACGCCAAAAGCGTGCCGGGACCGACGAACCCGAGGCGGTGGCCGACGCCGGCGACCTGGCGGCCGAAACCGCGCGGCCGAAGGACAAGGCGCAGGCCAACTTCACCGACCCCGAATCACGCATCATGAAGAACGGGGCCGGCGTGTTCATCCAGGCCTACAACGCCCAGGCCATGGTGGACGACGCGCACCAGATCATCACCGCCGCCGACGTCACGACCAACCCCGCCGGTGCACTCAACTACACCGGCATGCTCGACCAATCCGCCGCGAACACCGGAATCCACGCACGTCAGGCGCTCCTCGACGCGGGCTGCTGCTCCGAGGCGAACCTTCAGGCCGCAGCCGAGCGCAAGGAAGAACACGGCACCGACACCTTCATGGCCACCGGCCGCCTGTCCCACGACGAACGCGTCAGCCCCGCCCCGCGCGGACGCATCCCGGCCGACGCCACAGCGCGCGAGCGCATGGCCCGCAAACTGCACACCAAACCCGGACGCGCCGCCTACGCCCAACGCAAAGCCATCGTCGAACCCGTCTTGGCAGATCATGACCTGCCAAGACGGCCGCAGACTCCTGCTACGCGGCGAAGCAGGCGCCCGCGCAGAACGGCGGCCACTCGCCGCATGCCACAACCTGCGAAAGATCTTCGGGCAGGTCGGAACCCCCGGACTGGCCGCCGCCCGAGCCTGAGCGCCCAGGCGGCAGCATCACCCTCCACTGCAACCACACCCCGCACCCGCCTCGACACCGCCGACAAACCCCAGACCGCCAGAGATCCGACCACCAACCCTCGACGCTTGCTCGTTACCGACCCACGCTCCTAGCGTGATGACGGCAGTCAGTGTTCGCATTCCTGTGTGACCGCGCCCGCAGCCGACCGGCTCCCGCTACATGGATCCGCGGTCGGACGAGACCGAGGCGCGGCCCAGCGAACACCGGCTCTACAGCGGTCGGCGGTGCTGGGATTTCCGCGGTCGCCGTGTCCGGCCCCCACCAGTGAAAGGATCCTGTGCGCATGTCTTCCGTGACCACAAAGGACGACACTTCGATCTTCTACAAGGATTGGGGCAGCGGCCAGCCGGTCGTGTTCAGCCACGGCTGGCCGTTGAACGGCGACGCATGGGATCCGCAGGCCAAGCTGGTGGCCGACAACGGCTTCCGGGCCGTCGTGCACGACCGGCGCGGGCACGGGCGCTCTTCACAGGCGTGGAACGGCAACGACCTCGACACCTACGCAGATGACCTGGCCGAAGTGATCGAGAAGCTCGACCTGCGCGACATCATCCTCGTCGGCCACTCCACCGGCGGCGGCGAGGTGACCCGCTACATCGGCAAGTACGGCACCGGCCGGGTTGCAAGGCCGTCCTGCTCGGCGCGATCCCTCCGCTGATGCTGAAGACCGAAGCCAATCCCGAGGGCCTGCCCCTCGAGGTGTTCGACGAGATCCGCCAAGGCGTCGCCACCGACCGCTCGCAGTTCTACGAAGACCTCAGCGCGCCCTTCTACGGCGCCAACCGACCGGGTTCCCAGGTGTCGCGGGCACCCGCGACGCGTTCTGGCTGTGGTCGATGCAGGCAGGCATCAAAGGTGCCTACGACTGCGTCAAAGCGTTCTCCGAGACCGACCTGACGGAGGATCTGAAACGTTTCGACATTCCGACCTGGATCGTGCACGGCAGCGACGACCAGATCGTCCCGATCGTGGCAGCCGGCGAGAAGTCGTCGAAGATCGTCAAGGGCGCGAAGTTCACGGTGTACGAAGGGGCCCCGCACGGACTGTCGATGGTAGCCCCTTCAAGGACACGTTCGACGCCGACCTGCTGGCCTTCCTTCGCAGTTGACCGACGGGCCGGCGGCGGCCGATCGCGCGTGGGGCCCGCCCCGGGTGCGCCCCGCTCGGTCCCTGTGGCCCTGGCCCCCGATCAGGAGGGCCGGCCGATACAGCCGTCCTGCACGGCCTCGGGAAACATGCCTCGATGTCGACGACTCTGCCGGTGGTCGTGCCAGTCTCCACTGCGGTGTGGGCGTCGATGACGGTGTCCAGCGTGAAATGGCGGGGATCAAGGACGGGCTTGAGCGACCCGCTGTCGACGAGGGCAACGACTTCCCGCAGGACTTCACCGTGGTGCTCGCGGCCACGGCCGGTGAGCATGGGCAGCAGGGTGAAGCCCCCCGGGTAGGTGGCGCCGCGCACAGATAACGGGGCGATGCTGTGCACCCTGACGATCACGCCCGCACGGACCGCGCTGCTGGCCATGAACTTCCAGAACGCCATCGTCCCGCTCGTCCCCGAACCCGATGCGCTCCTTACCCGCGTCCAGGATGCGATCACGGCCGTCCGTGCCGCCGGCGGCACGATCGGCCGCGTCCGCGTCGCCTTCACCCCCGACGACTGGGAAGCCATCCCCGACCGCAACACGTCCTTGAGTTCCATCGCGGCGACGAGGGCCATGCACCACGAGGACGAAACCATGCAGATCCACGAGATGATCGCCCCTGGGTTCTGTCCGGCCGATCTTGGACTGTGGGAGGATGCCATCCATGACTTGCACCCGAAGGGGCCGTGCCGCGTAGAACACCAGCTTCACTTCGGTCGCGGGAACGCGGCTGGGGAAGACCCTGGGTGAGGTATCACGATGTCCCAGGTCTGTCGGGAGCGGCGAATGCCGCCGTCCGTGTGCTCGAACGGGAGCGATTGTCTCCGGGCATCGTGGCAGCGGCGTTGAGCGTGTGGTCCGTGCGCGTCCATGGCACCAAGCGCCGGTGGAGGCAGTGGGAGGCTGAGTTCACCTGCCCGTGCTGCGGCGAGGGGTGGGCCCGGGACAAGCTGCAAGACGCTCTGTTCATGCTTCCGCCAAGGGCCGCCGGCGAACTCCGGGTGCAGGTGGAGCGCCTGGACGTGGTGCTTCTCGGGCGAACGCATCACGAGCCGATGGCAGACCAGGAGTTGGCGTGGTGGCATCGAAGGTGCTGAGCGCGCACCCATGCCGCCCACTGTTTCGTTGGCTCTTGTATGACTGGTCGGGGGGATCTGACAGAGGCGGGGTGGCGACGTCTGGAGCCGCTTCTGTCGACAGCAACAACCGCTGCGGGCGGTGGCGCGATCACCATCCGGTGGTCAACGGCATCCTGCACCGGGTGCGGACCGGGGTGCAGCGGCGTGATCTGCCGGAACGCTACGGGCCGTGGAAGACCGTCTATGAGCGTCATCGGCGCTGGTCGGCCGACGGAACCTGGGAACGGTTGCTTCAGCAGGTGCAGGCCCAGGCCGATGCCACCGGTGGGATCGGCCTGGGACGTCTCGGTTGACTCCACCTCGATCCGTGCCCACCAGCATGCGGCCGGAGCCCGAAGGCCCCGCCACCTGCCGTGTCAAAAGGAGCGGCGGCAATGAAACGCCAGGGCGAAAGAGCATGGGTGAGATGTGCGCCCGCCCGGTGGAGGTGGTGCAGGAGGTGAGGCGCTCGGTCGCTCCTGAGGAGGCTTCACCACCAAGATCCACCCGAGTGCCGACGGTCGTTGCCGTGTGCTTTCACTGTTGCTGACGGCGGGCCAGCGGGCGGACTGCACGCAGTTTGAGCCGGTCATGGAGCGCATTCGGGTGCCTCGCCTCAGGCCGGGCCGCCCGCGCACCACACCGGACAGCGTGAGCGCCGATACGGCCTACAGCAACCGCCGGACCCGCCGCTACCTGCGGCGGCGAGGCATCCGACACGTCATCCCCGAGAAGAGTGACCAGGCAGTGAACCGCGTACGCCGGGGCCGGGCAGGGGATCGCCCACCCGGCTTCGACAAGGAGCGGTACAAGAAGCGCAACACCGTGGAACGGGCGATCAACAAGCTCAAGAACAACTGTGCCGTGTCCACGAGGGACGACAAGCGCGCATACGTCTACCTGGGTACCGTCACCGTCGCAGCAACCATCATCTGGCTCCGGACATGGTCGACCTTCGACACCTACGGCATGACAAGCACCAGGAGCATCCCAAATGTTGCCCAGCGACCGGCGCGGGCGAGATCTGCTGCATCAGGCCGATCATGTCCGAAGCGACCCACGCCTCGGTGTGCCGCCCCCAAGGCGATAGATTTCGATGCTCCGGCAGCTGACCTCACGATTCGTGGCCAGCCTGCCCTGAAAGTCACCGCGATGCGTGCCGCGGAAGGTTGCCCGTATGTCGTACGGCCGACGCGGGGGTGGTGTCGAAGACGCAGGCCCTTGCCACGTATAGCGTTCCCAGGGCCGCCGTGTCATGGCGAGTGAGTTGCCCGCGGTCACCGTACTGTTCTCCTGCTGGAAGGACGGTGCGCGTCGCCATGGCCCCGAGCGATGCCTTGGGACGTACGCACTCGTCCGCCGGGCCGTCGCAACGGTCCGGCGAAGCTGGGGCAGCCCGATCCGGGAAACGCCGGGAATGCGACAAGCGACCCCGGTATCGGGGCGGGACGTGCCATGACCACAGGACGGTGCGAGTCCGTTCAGCAAGGCCAGAGGGAAGGGTGATGACCATGGAGCTGTTCCTGCCGATCCCACTTGCCGAGTGGCGTGACACCAAGGAGACGCTCCATCGCTTCGCGCAGATCGTCGGGAAGATCCGTCTCGCCGCCAGCGCCCGGCGCAACCACTGGTGGAATGTCCCGTTCCACCTCACGGGGCGCGGTATCACGACGCGTCCGATGGGGCAGGTCGACGGCAACCCGATCTTCACGATGGACTTCGACTTCGTCGCGCATCGGCTGCTCGTCTCGACGCTGGACGGCCGGGAGATCTCCTTTCCGCTCGCCGGCCAGTCCGTTGCCTCCTTCCACGACGCGGTCATGGAGTCGCTGGCAGCGTTGGGCATCCGGGTGCGGCTGGACGTGCCCAGGCCCTTCGACCTGCCCGACTCCGGCCGGCCGTTCGCCGAGGACGCCGAGCATGCGACGTACGACCCCGCGCAGGCCAACCGCTACTGGCGGGTCCTCAGCCAGGTGGCCTCGGTGCTGGAGGAATTCGCCGCGGGGTATTCGGGGAAGGTGAGCCCGGTGCACCACTTCTGGCACACCTTCGACATCGCGCACACCCGGTTCTCCGAGCGTCACATCGAGCAGCCTCAGCAGGTGGACCCTGTCACCCGGGAGGCGTACTCCCGGGAAGTGATCAGCTTTGGCTTCTGGTTCGGGGACGACACCTTCCCCGCGCCCGCGTTCTACTCCTACACCGCTCCGGAACCGGCGCACCTGGCCGAGGAACTGCTCGAGCCCGCGGCGGCGCACTGGGTCGCCCGGAACGACAGCCACCTGGCCGTACTGCCGTACGACGAAGTCCGTGCCGAGGCCGACCCGCGTGGCGCCGTACTCGACTTCTACGAGAGCGCGTACCGGGCCGGTGCCCGGCGCGCCGGATGGCCGATCGACTCGCTCGCATGCCCGGGCGGGGTGACGGACCCGCAACTGCGATCCCACAGACCTCAACCGGCTTCCGGCTGAGGCCCAGCAGCAACCGTGAACCCCACGTCGGCATGGGCCGCCCGGCCACCGCCCCGGTCAGATGTCGGTGCGCGCCAGCTCGCTCCTGAACAGACCCGTCGCCAACGCGATCACCTTCTCGAATGACTGCTTCAATGTTGTAGGTCGCACCGGTGAGTGCGGTGTTGGTCATGATGTGCACGGCGAGTGCCGCCACGTCGTCGGGTACGACTGCTGCATCGAACGCCGCAACGACGCATGTGAGATGGTGCTCGGCTACGGGCCCCATTTCACCGTCGGCGACCAGTCCACATAGAGCGACCGCCGCCGAGATGACGTGCGCGACCTCCCCAGAGCACCGGTGCAGGCGCTGATCTGGCCGAATGGTGGATGCTTCATCGGGCTTGGCCACGTTTACCTGGCGGCCCTGGCACGCCGCGGCCGCACCGCCGACGCACCGGCAGGGCGCTTCCTACCCGTCGCCTTCGTCCCGGCTGTCATCGAAGACGAACAGTGGTTTGTTGCCGTGTGCGGGTGCTTCGGCGAGCGAGATGGCTTCTGTGAAGCGTTCGAGAGGGAACGGCTGGCCCCGGGGGATGCTCAGCACCTCATCGGCGACGAGACGGCGAACCTGGGACAGCGCGCGCAGCGCATCCTCGGGTGAGGCAGTGCCGAACCAGCGGTTCAGCCAGAAGCCACGGACTGCTTTGGTCTCGTAGATGACCGAGCGTGCCTGCAGCGGGATCGTCAGTGCCCCGGGGTCGGTCTGCCGATGGGTCGAGAGGGCACCGTAGACCACGACCGCCCCTCCCGGAGCCAGTGCCTGGGGCACCTGGGCACCTACGGGGCCCGCGACACAGTCGATGGCCTTCCGCACACCGACTGGCCCCGCTATCTCAGGCACACGCTGCAACAGGTCCTCGTCCTCAGTACAAATGACCCCGTTCCCACCAAGCACTTTGATCTCCTCGACGGCATCGCGTCGCCGCACGACGTTGATCGCGCGAATACCCAGATGTCTGGACAGCTGAATGACGAGCCGACCGACGGTGGAGCCCGCGGCCGTTTGCAACAGCCATTCGCCCGGCTGTACGTCGAGTTCACTCGTCACGAGGAGCAGGGCGGTCAACGGATTGACGGCGAGTTGACAGGCGCTGGAGTCTGTCAGATGGCCGGGGACCGGCAGAAGCCTTCGCGTGTTGGCGACGAGGTATTTCTGCCAGGTGCCGTCCTCGGGGGAACCTCAGTCGTCGCGCAGACGAACATGTGGCAGTGGTTGTAGGCGACGTCCCCGGAAACGATCAGGCCCAGCTCGGGTACATGCAGCGAGGTCGTGTCGAGGGTGTCGGTGTGCCCGGCTTCGATCACATCGATGGCGGAACCCTCAAGCCGGATTTGCGGCGACTCGAGTGGCTCGGGCATCGGGATCGTGTCGGCGATCTGGCCAGGGAAACGCGCCCTGAGGGAGTTGTCCAGCGCGTGGGCGTCCTGCTGCTGCATCAACCGTACCGTCCTCGCCGTGGCGACCACCCGGGCGTCCGGGAAACAGCCGAGCACGACCGGCAGGCCGAGATAATGGCCGCCGTGGCAGTGCGTGATGTAGATGGTGGTGAGCCGGCGATCGTGTAGTAGCACCCGGTCGGCCAGCTGATCGCGGCGGACTGGCCCACCGAAGCCGCCCTTACCGATGCCCAGCTCACCGGGCAGCTGACCCAACGCGTCCTCCCGCTCACCTGCCCCCTCCGGGCTTGAGGTACAGCACCGTTCGAGTGAGCCGGTGACGGTGTCGTCCGTTTCGGCCCGCCCATTGGCTGGATGATGGGCAGGCATGGCCCGAGGCGGGCCACGTTTTGCGCCCCGCAGTGGCGACACATATCCAGGGTGAGACCCGCACCCAGCGAGGAAGGCGGGCTGTGATGAGTGATTCGGATTCGGGCACCGCGGGGCGGAGCCGGGGCGAGATGGCCCAACTCTCGGCGATCGAGTTGAACGTCAACGATCAGGTGCGACGGCTTGAGGTGGATCCACGGACCTCGCTGCTCGACGCGCTGCGCGAGCACCTGCGCCTGAGCGGGACCAAGAAGGGGTGTGATCACGGGCAGTGCGGCGCCTGCACGGTGCTGATCAACGGCCGACGCGTCAACTCTTGTTTGACGCTCGCCGTGATGCATGAGGACGACGAGATCGTGACGATCGAAGGTCTGGGCGATCCCGATGGTCTGCACCCCATGCAACGTGCCTTCGTCGAGCGTGACGGCTTCCAATGCGGCTACTGCACTCCCGGCCAGATCTGTTCGGCTGTCGGCATGCTCGCAGAGGTGGAGGCGGGCTGGCCCAGCCATGTCACCGCTGACGTGGCCTCGCCGCGGATCGCGTTGACCGATGAGGAGATCCGCGAGCGGATGAGCGGCAACATCTGTCGGTGCGCCGCCTATCCGAACATCGTCGCGGCCATCCGTGGCATCGCGGTGGGAGGCCCGGAATGAGATCCTTCACGTACGAGCGAGCGACCGACGCACAGGCCGCCGTCGCTGCGGTGTCCAGAACCGGCGCGAAGTTCATCAGCGGCGGCACCAACCTGCTCGACCTGATGAAGCTCGACATCGAGAATCCCAGCCATCTGGTCGACATCAGTCGGCTTCCGTTGCGGGACATCGAGGAGCTCCCGGACAGCGGACTGCGTATCGGGGCCCAGGCGGCGAATTCCGATGTGGCCGCCGATGCCCGAGTGCGTACCCGCTACCCGGTACTGTCGGAGGCACTGGTGGCCGGAGCCTCGGGCCAACTGCGCAACAAGGCGTCCACCGGGGGAAATCTGTTGCAGCGCACTCGCTGCCCCTACTTCTACGACACAGCTGCGGGCTGCAACAAACGAGATCCCGGTTCCGGATGCTCGGCGATCGGCGGGTTCAACCGGATTCACGCCCTCCTCGGCGTCAGCGAATCCTGCATCGCCACCCACCCCTCGGACATGGCCGTCGCGATGACCGTGCTGGAGGCGGAGATCGAGCTGCTCGACGCCGACGGGTCGGTACGCCGCGTCGCCATCGCAGACTTCTACCGGCTGCCGGGCGATACGCCGCACATCGAGACCGTGCTGCGTCCTCGCGAGATGATCACGAACGTACTCCTTCCCCCGCCCCCGTCGGGCCGGCAGACCTACCGCAAGGTGCGAGACCGGGCGTCGTACGAGTTCGCGCTGGTCTCCGTGGCGGCCGTCGTCTCGACCGATCAGGGAGCGATCAGTGAGGCGCGGGTGGCTTTCGGCGGTGTGGCGCACAAGCCCTGGCGGTCCATCGAGGCGGAGGCCGCGTTGACCGGCCGTCCCGCCACGATGGTCACCTATCGCGCCGCAGCCGAGGCCGCGATGCGCGACGCCGTCGGGCAGGGGCACAACGACTTCAAGATCGAGCTGGCCAAACGCACGCTGTGCCGCACGCTGGCGCAAGCGGCTCAGGCAAGCTGAGGAGACGAGATGATCGGGCAAGCACTGAACCGCGTCGACGGCCCGTTGAAGGTCTCCGGCCGGGCCACATACGCCTACGAGCAGTGGGGGGCCGGCCAGCCTCTCTACGGGTTCATCGTCGGCGCGACGATCGGCAAAGGCCGCATCACCCGGATCGACACCGAGAGTGCCGAACGCTTACCTGGTGTAAAGATGGTGATGACCTATCACAATGCCCCCGCGCAGGGTGACCGTGATGAGTCCGTTCCGTCCGAATACTGGCGTGCCCAGCCGGTGCTGACCGGCCCCGACATCCACTATTACGGCGAGCCGGTGGCGCTCGTCGTCGCCACGGCCCTCGAACAGGCCCGAGCGGCGGCCGATCTGGTCGAAGTCGAATACACCGACGGGCGCGGACGTTTCAACTTTGCCGAGCAGGAAGACGAGGTGTACATCCCGAAAGTGGTCAACGCCGGTCTCCCCACCGACACTGCGGTCGGCGATTTCGAGGCCGGGTTCGACAGCGCGGCGGTGAAGGTCGACCAGCAGTACACGACGCCGTACGAGCTCTCGATGCCGATGGAACCACACGCGTGTCTGGTGGAACCGCGCGACGAGGACCTGGTCGTCTACGTCAGCTGCCAGATCGTCGACGCGGCGCGGGCCTCGGTCGCCGGCACGCTTCGGATCGACCCGGAGCGGGTCCACATCGTCACCCCCTTCGTCGGCGGGGGATTCGGCTCCAAGCTGGGCGTCCATTCCGAGACGATCCTGGCGGCGCTCGCCGCTCGCGAATTGCGCCAACCGGTCAAGGTCGCGATGACCAGGCAGCAGATCTTCCAGCTCGTCGGCAACCGTCCCACAACCAGCCAGCGGGTTCGACTGGGCGCGGAGCAGGACGGACGGCTGACCGCGATCGCCCATGACGTCACCATGCACACCAACCCCGACGTGGAGTACGCCGAGCAGACCGCCGCCACGACCCGCAGTCTCTACGCAGCGCCCCACCGGTTGACCAGCCACCGGCTTGCGCCGCTCGATCTGCCGCCCGGGACGGACGTACGCGCGCCGGGCGAAGCGCCGGGCATGCTGGCGGTCGAGTCGGCGATGGACGAGCTGGCCCACGCACTCGGGATGGACCCGGTCGAGCTGCGGATCCTCAACGAGCCCACCGTCGATCCCGAGCGAGACGTGCCGTACAGCGACCGGCACCTGGTCGAGTGCCTGCGCGAAGGCGCGCGCCGGTTCGGCTGGGAGCACCGCCCCGCCACCCCGGCGAGTGTGCGCGACGGGCGGTGGTTGGTCGGCTACGGCATGTCGGCCGCCATCCGCGGGCACTTCCAAGGGCCGGCAGCAGTGCGGGTGCGGTTGGAGGCTGACGGCACCGCCGTCGTCCAGACGGACATGACCGATCTCGGAACGGGCACGTACACCGTCCTGACCCAGGTCGCGGCCGACGGGCTCGGACTGCCGCCCGATCGGGTGAGGATCGAGCTCGGGCGTTCCGAGTTCCCCACCAGCTGGGGGTCCGGTGGCTCGTGGGGCGCCGCCAGTTCGAGCAATGCGGTGCATGGTGCGTGTAAGGCCCTGCGCGAGCAGCTCCTGGCCGCGGCGCGCGGCGACACGCGCTCTCCGCTGCATGGCCTGGACCCGGCAGACGCCGTGTTCTCGGATGGCAACGTGGTTGTCGGCAGAGCGTCCGAGGCGCTGAGCGGGATCGTCGCACGCAACCATCCGGAAGGGTTCGAGGCGGAGGGCGGTACCCGCTTCATGGGCGATGATCCGAACTACACGGACTACTCGATCAACACCTACGGGGCCCATTTCGCTGAAGTGGGGGTCGACGCGGACACCGCCGAGATCCGTCTGCGGCGGATGCTCGGCGTGTTCTCGGCAGGGCGCGTGCTCAACGCGAAGACGGCTCGCTCGCAGCTGATCGGCGGCATGATCTGGGGAGCGGGCGCGGCCCTCGAAGAAGAGGCCGTGGTCGACCTGCGATCCGGCGCCTTCGTCAACCGGGACTTCGCGCAATACCTGGTGCCGGTCCACGCCGACGTCCCCGACATCGACGCGGTCGTCCTCGACGGATACGACGACAAGGCCAACGTCCTGGGCGCGAAGGGCGTCGGCGAGCTGGGCATCTGCGGGGCCGGTGCGTCGGTCGCCAACGCCGTGTTCAACGCCACCGGCGTGCGCGTGCGCGACTTCCCCGTCACCATCGAGAAGGTGCTGCCCGGTCTACCACTGATGGACAACTGAATCCGTGACAACGGTGCTGGTTCGCCGACGCGACCAACAACCTCCTCACGCAGTCGCTGCGCGAACCTCTTTGGCATGAGTAGATAGGCGGCAGCCGTTGAGTGCTACGTGTGGTATCTGCCCGGACCCTCGCCGAGTGGCGCGAAGTACTCGACGCCGCCGACCTCACCTACGGAATCGCCCAGACGATCGACGAGTTCGCCCGCGATCCCCAACTGACGGCCAACCGCATCCTCGTCCCCTTCGAGGACGGCAGCGCAGAGCCGCACCTGACCATCGACAGCCCCGTACGACTGGACCAGGAACGGAAGGTCCCACCGCGCCCCGCCCCCGACCTGGGCGAACACACCGACACAGTGCTCCGCGACCTCGGCTTCGACGAGGCCGCGATCGCGAGCCTGCGCGAGGCGGAGGTGGTCGACTGAGGGCACGTCCGCCCAGACGCAGCCCAGGGGGAAGGAGAAGGGAACCAGCATCATGACCGAGGCTTCAGTCACCCCCGCGGTGCGCACCGAGCAGCACGACGGCGTCTTCGTGATCACCATCGACCGACCCCAGGCCCGCAACGCCATCGACGGCGCCACTGCGCGGGCGCTGGCCGCCGCCATCGACGAACTCGAGTCACGCGACGAACTCCTGGTCGGCATCCTCACCGGAGCGAACGGCGTCTTCAGCGCCGGCATGGACCTCAAGGAGCGATGCCGCCGGGCCCGGCGAGTTCCGCGGCCTGCAGCACACCCAGCTTCTTCGTACGAGCGCGCTCAGCGGAGCAGGAAGAGTTCGCCTGCCCGAAGCGAAGTCCTGGTGGGGGTGTGGCGGGTGAGTCCGGACCTGAGGTGCGATCCGCCTCATGGCGACTCGTGCTCGACCATCCGCTCACGCATCGCTCACACAGAAGGGCCTGCTGACCAGTTGGAAGTTCAGGGCGTTAGCTTGCGATCAAGGCAGGAAGCCGGTGTCGTCGCCGATCAGGGTGGCGTCCCGGCCGACCGTGATCGTCACACAGTCGCAAATCCACCCCTCGACGAACGTGACGGTCTCGTCGAGCGGCGCCCGGCCCGTACGGGTGTAACCCACCGTGGAGTCCTCGAACCCGATCGACATGCCGCAGAAGAGAATGAGCTCGTCCGGTGGTGACAGGATCTCCGCAACAGTCTTGCGATACACCGACCACGCCATCTGCGGGCAACTGTGCAGCCCTTCGGCGCGCAGCAGCAGTATGACGGTCTGCAGATACATGCCGACGTCGGACCATTGCGGCCGGCCCATGCCGCGGTCGATGTAGCAGAACAGGGCGGCGGGCGCGCCGAAACAGTCCCAATTCGCGGCAGCAGCCCTCTGGCGCGCCTCCCAGTCCTCGCGCCCAATACCAAGTGCGCTGTAGCGCTCATGGCCGAAGGCGGATCGGCGCTCATGGTACGGAGACTTCAGTGCGGGCGGGTACATCTCGTACTCCGCTCGTCCCAGGGGTCGGCTGCCGCCACGCGCTCACCGGCGCGCCTCTTGAGCTCGGCCAGCGGCCTACCGGTCACCACGTAGGCGCACCACGGCTGGACGTTCGACCCGGACGGCGCCCAAGCCGCGGCGGACAGGACCCGCTCCAGCACCTGCCTCGTAACGGGCCGGTCGCTGAACCCGCGCACCGCCCGTCGGCTCGTGACCGCCTCATAGACATCCAAGGTCATCTGCCTCCCTCATCTTCCACCTGTCCAGTCAGTGACAATCCGGGACCGTGGGACCGCCGGGCCCACCGGCACCGGCGCATCCAGCACCATGCCGGCGGTCGACCGTCGCGACGTCCACAGGCCCGTCCCACCCCGAGAGCCGTGGCCCGTCCATCCCGGCGGGACCGAATGGCTGCATGCGAGTCCCCTCCGCCTGACCTGGGATCGGGGGACCGCAGCCGGATCCCCGTCCGGCTCAAGCCGCGACACCCGGCGCGCGCAACGGAAAGACTGCCGGGCTGGGACAGGACATGCGGGAGGTGGGGATGTCAGGAGAGCCAGTCGGTGTAGCGGGTGGGGGCGAGGTACGCGTTCTTGTCGGTGAGGACGTCGCCCTTGACGGCGGCGAACATGCCGGCGGTGGGGTCGGTGACGACGGTGCGGTGGTCGCCCTTGTGGGTCAGGGTGATCCGGCCCAGCTCGTCCAGGTTGAAGATCTCGGGGCCGGCGATGTTGCGCCTGCCGTTCAGCGGGGCGCCTGCGGCGACCTCCGCCACTTCGCTGGCCACGTCCTTGGACGCGATCGGCTGGATCGGCGTGGCGGGCAGCCGGACGGTGTCGCCGTCGGTGGTCCAGGACAGGACGGCGTCCATGAACTCCATGAATTGCGTGGCTCGGACGATCGAGTAGGGGATCGGCCCGGCCGCGAGGATGTCCTCCTGGAGCGTCTTGGCCCGGTAGTAATCCAGCTCCGGGACCTGGTCCGTGCCGACGATCGAGAGGATGACGAAGTGGCCGACGCCAGCCTTGTGGGCCGCGGCCAGAAGGTTGTCCATCGAGGTCTGGAAGAAGGCCGGGGATGCTTCGTCGAAGGTCGGGGAGTTCGTCAGATTGATGACGACGCCAGCTCCCGCCACCGCCTCGTCCAGTCCCTGGCCGCTGATGACGTCGACTCCGGTGGACTGCGAGTGAGGCACCGCCTCGTGTCCAGCGGCGTTCAGATCCTTGACGACCTGCGACCCGATCAGCCCGGTACCGCCGATGACTGCGAACTTCATGACATGCCTTTCGTCGGGATTACATGCGCAATATGGCATATGGGCCCCTATGTGGGAGCGGCATGAAACGGCGCCCTGATCGGCTGAGGAACGGAGGTGTGCAGACCGTCCATGAAGGTGACCATCTCGCCGAGGGCACCCGGCCTGTGCGAGCGTCACCTGCCGTGACGTCTTCGAACCCGGCCGACATGCCGCAGAAGAGGATGAGGCCGTCCGGGGGCGACAGGACTCCGCGACGGTCCGCGGCCGTCTGCCGGTCGGCCGGCCCCGCCCCCGACCGGGTGCCGTCGCGGCAGACAAGACATCCCACGCGGATAAGCGTCAAGCTGCCGCTGAGGTAAGTCCCTTTCGGCTTCGGCCTGGATGCCGCGGACCCGGCCGGCCTGCTTGAGCAGCGACTGCAGGCGCCGCCGTGTCAGCTTCGCAGCCATGGTGGGGGTCGGTGCGGCGGCCAGGATGGTGCGGGCTTCCCTCGAGTACAGACCGTGTTTGTGCTGGGCGAAGGCGTCGAGGATCGCTGGGTCATCGGCCTCGCCCTCGATCCGGACGGCGGCCGCGTGTACGTGACCGACTTGGCCGGGAACGTCTACGCGGCTGATCTCGGCGGATCGAACCGGAGGGAGATCCTCGTCCTGCAGGGCAACCTCACCGGTGTCGCCCGTGCCGTGCTGCCGCCGACCGGAACCAGGCGCCGAGATGGCTGAGTCCGATGTCTTCAGTGGTGGTGGGCGAGTGCGGCGAACCGGCCCGCTGGTGCGATCCCGTCCGTACTGATCGACCGCGGCCAAGTGCTCCTGCGCCTCACGGCGCAGCATCACCGTGGTGAGCGGGTTCGCCAGCATCTGCGCGGCGACCTCGTCCGACAGCTCGTCCGGTACGGCGACGACCACCTCGGTGTCCGCCACGATCCACTGGGACCACGCCCCCCGGCTGGGGGAAGACCGTTACGCGGCCACCCACCTCGACACCCGGCGCCACGCGCGTCCCGGGGCCGATTGCCTCCACCACACCGGTGGTCTCCAGGCCAGCCGGAACCGGCTTCGCAGCCTTCCCCGGGTAGGCCTCGATGGCCTGGAGATCACCGGGTTGCACCGTGAAGGCCGTGGTGCGAATGAGGATCTGGCCGTGCTCGGGTGCTGCCGGCTCCGGCTCCTCGATGACGGTCAGGACATCGGCAGGCAACCCGCCACGGGGGTAAACGACACGACGGTTCATGATTCTTCTCCAGCGCGCTGGTACGTGTGGGTCTTGGCCCGGGCATCGACCGACGTCCTGCGGCCCGCGTTCGCGGCCGTCCCCGTGCTCGACGGTCGATCGGCGCCTCCAACAGTCAGCCCGCAACACGCTCGACAACGAACGATGAGGAGGTGGCTTCAGGGGTTGAACAGGCCGGGGTTCTCGCGGACGTAGTCGGCCACCCCCGAAGGAGGCCGCCCGGTGACCTGCTCGACGCCGTCCGCCTTGCGGTCGTACCGATTCTCCGCGTGAAGGCGAGCCATGGTGGAGATGTGCTGGAAGACATGGTCGGGCAGCCCCAGCGGTCTGAGATCGTCGTCGATCCATTCCTGCAGGGGAACGTCGGTGTAACCGACCTGACGGCCCAGGGCTGCGGAGACCTCCGCCGCCATGGCGGCGACGTCCTCCGAGCGCGGGCCGGTCAGCTCATGGATCCGGCCGACGTGCGGGGCAGGATCGGCCAGGATCTCCTCCACGACCGCGGCAACGTCCCCGGCCGCCACGGGGGAGGTTTTCGCCCGGCCGAAGGGCAGCCTGATGCTTCCGTACCTCGCGATCGAGGAAAAGCCCACACGGAACAGCGGGTTCTCCATGAACACGGTCGGCCTCACCTGGACGACGGGCAGGCCCGACCAGCCAAGGACCTGCTCCACCAGCCACTGCTGCCGCTGCTGCACGGACTCGGAGGTGCTGGTGAGGTCCATCTCGGAGACAGTCAGCTGCGACATGTTCACGAACACTTCCAGGGACCCGTACGTACGCGCGACGACCGCCACCGTCACGGCAGCCTCCAGATACTGCGCCGACACGCCCATGCCGAAGTACACACGTCCACAACCTGCCAGCGCATCGGCGACATCGCCCGCACGCGTCAGGTCCCCGACGACGACCTCGGCGCCCGTCGCGCGCAGCGCCTCCGCCCGCTCGTCATGGCGGCGCACCATGGCCCGGACGGGCAGCCCCCGACGCCGAAGGCCTTCGACCACGGAGCGCCCAACGGCGCCGACACTGCCCGCCGCGCCTGTCACCAGAATCGGAAGCACACTGGTTTCCGGGGTGCGGTCCATAGGGGCAGCGTGTGGTGTGCACGACCAGGGCGCAACTGGTGCCCGCCGAACCGTAGGCGCTGCAACAACAGTCGGCCCATGTGCCTGAATCGGCATACTCGACTGGCCGACCAAGCGCTCAGCAGCCAACGCGCTCCGTGCCCGACCGCAGCCATACGACGGAGGAGCCGGGCGTATGGCCGGGAGCCGGCTCGATTCGGAGCTGGGCGTCGATGTCGTGGTGGTGGCCCTCCCACAGCACGGTCTGAACGGCCTGGTGCACGGGGGCGATGCTGTCCTCGAAGACGTTGGCCATCTGTGGGCCGGAGCGGGTCCGGTGTCCGTTGGCAGGATTCCAGTATTCGAAGTTGGCGCGCGAGATGACGTACTGGGGATGAACTGGAAGAAGAGGGGCATTTCGACGCCTCCCCCATGGGAAGGGCCGGGCGCTCCAAGAAGGCGCCTGACCCGGGGAAACCCCGGGTCAGG
>NZ_JBSFET010000106.1:0-17576 GCF_053594575.1 Streptomyces sp. NPDC001880 | reverse complement strand
GGTGACCTGGTCCGCTGGAACCACGAGGGCTCGGTCGAGTATCTCGGCCGTGCCGACCAGCAGGTCAAGCTCCGCGGCTTCCGCATCGAACTCGGCGAGATCGAGACCGTCCTCGCCGGACGGCCCGGCGTGGCCCAGGCCACCGTCGTGGTCCGCGAGGACCGGCCCGGCGACAAGCGCCTCGTCGCCTACCTCACCGCCGAGGAAGGCGCCCGGATCGAACCCGGGGACGTACAGCGGCAGGTGTCCGGGCTGCTGCCCGAGTACATGGTCCCGTCCGCCTTCGTCGTCCTCGACGAGATCCCCCTCACCGTCAACGGCAAGGTCGACCGACGCGCCCTGCCCGCCCCGCAGCTCAGCAACGAAACCACCGGGCGCGCACCGCGCACCGCCAAGGAAGAAGTCCTGTGCGGTCTCTTCGCGGAGATCCTCGGACTGCCGTCGGTCACCATCGACGACCACTTCTTCAACCTCGGCGGCCACTCGCTCCTCGCCACCCGGCTCGCCGGCCGGATTCGTACCGTCCTCGGGGTCGAGCTCTCCGTGGCGACCCTCTTCGAAAACCCGATCGTGGCCACGCTCGTCGAGAAGCTCGACGGCGCCGAGGCCGCACGGCCCAGACTTCGGCCGATGCGCCGGATGGGAGTGACCAAGTGATTCCCCTGTCATTCGCCCAGCAGCGGCTCTGGTTCATCGCCCAGATGGAAGGGCCGTCCACGACCTACAACATCCCGCTCGCCGTACGGCTGAGCGGCGAACTCGACCGCCCGGCGCTCCATTCGGCGCTCCTGGACGTGGTCGGCAGACACGAGAGCCTGCGCACCCTCTTCCCCGACCAGGACGGCACCCCGTACCAGCACATCCTCGCCGAGGAGGACGTGGAGCTCGCTCTGGACGTCGTCCCGGCCGACGCCGCGACGCTGCCGGCCGTGCTCGCCGAGGAGTCCGCCCAGGTCTTCCACCTCGCGGTGGACCTGCCGGTCCGGGCACGCCTGGTCGCCCTGGGCGAGCAGGAGCACGTCCTGCTCATCGTGATGCACCACATCGTGTCCGACGGCGGCTCGACCGCACCCCTGCTCCAGGACCTCGCCACAGCCTACGAGTCCCGCGCCCAGGGCATCGTGCCCGGCTGGGAGCCGCTGCCGGTCCAGTACGCCGACTACACCCTCTGGCAGCAGGAACTGCTCGGCGAGGGCGACGACCCGGACAGCGCCGGAGCCCGCCAACTTGACTTCTGGCGCAAGGCGCTGGCCGAACTGCCGGAGGAGGCCACCCTGCCGGCCGACCGTCCGCGCCCGGCCTCCGCCTCGTACGTGGGCGCCACCTGCGACGTACACCTGCCCGCCGATCTCCACATCGGCCTGACCCACCTGGCACGGGAGTCCGGCGCCACACTGTTCATGGCCGTCCAGGCCGCCGTGGCGACCGCCCTGTCCCGCTCCGGAGCCGGGCTCGACATCCCGATCGGCTCCCCGGTGTCGGGGCGCATCGACGAGGCACTCGACGGACTGGTCGGCTTCTTCGTCAACACGCTGGTGCTGCGCACGGACCTGAGCGGCGACCCGAGCTTCCGCGACCTGCTCTCCCGGGTCCGCAAGACGGACCTGGCGGCCTGGGACAACCAGGACCTGCCCTTCGACCGGCTGGTCGAGGCGCTGAACCCCGAGCGGTCCGCCTCCCGCCACCCGCTCTTCCAGGTGATGCTCACCATGGGCGAGGCCGGGTCCGACGTCATCGGCTTCCCGGGGCTCGACGCCCGTACCGAGTACAGCGCCCTGCAGATCGCCAAGTTCGACCTGACCTTCGGCTTCGCCGAGCACCGCACCCGCGACGGCCGGCCGGACGGCCTGGACATCACCATCGAGTACGCCACCGACCTCTACGACGCCCGGACCATCGATGCCCTCATGGCCCGGCTGCACCGGCTGCTGGAGGCCGTGGTCACCTCGCCCGACACCCCGCTGTCGGTCCTCGACCTGCTCGGCGAGCACGAGCGGCGGCTGCTCCTGGAGGAGCGCAGCGGCACCACCACCGGTACCTCCGAAATGAGCCTGGCGGAGCTGTTCGCCGCGCAGGCGGCCCGCACCCCGGACGCCATGGCCCTGGTGGACGAGGACCACGAGCTGACCTTCGCCGAACTCGACGAGGTCACCAACCGGCTCGCCCACCACCTCATCAACGCCGGAGTGCAACGGCACGACGTGGTCGCCGTCCTCATGGAGCGCTCGACCGACCTGCTCACCGCCCTGCTCGCCGTGGTCAAGGCCGGCGCCGTGTACGCCCCGCTGAACACCACCGACCCGGACAGCCGGCTCGTCCAGATCCTGGCCGACACCCGGGCACCGGTCCTCCTCACCGATCAGGCCCTCTCGGACCACCAGGTCGTCCTGGACTCCGACGCACAGGTCGTCGTCCTGGGCGACACCACCGAACTCGACCTGCTGCCCGCCACCGCTCCGGCACACACCGTCCACCCCGACCAGCCGGTGTACGCGATGTTCACCTCGGGCTCCACCGGGGTCCCGAAGGGTGTCGCCGTCACCCACCGCAACGTCGCGGACCTGGCGGCCCAGACCATGTACGCGAACGGCAACCACCGACGCGTGCTGTTCCACTCGCCGGCCGCCTTCGACGCCTCGACGTACGAGATGTGGGTGCCGTGGCTGAACGGCCGCACGGTCGTGGTGGCACCGCGAGGCCATCTCGCCCCCGCCGACTACCAACGGCTGCTGGCCCAGCACCGGATCACCGCGCTCTGGATGACCGCAGGTCTCTTCCGTGTCATGGCGGAGGAGGCACCCGAGGCGTTCGCCGGGGTCCATGAGGTGTGGGCGGGAGGTGACGTCGTCCCGCCCGAGGCGGTGCGCCGCGTCATGGACCACTGCCCGGACACCACCGTCGTCAACGGCTACGGACCGACGGAGACCACCACCTTCGCGACCACCCACCGCATCCACCGTCCGCTGGACCACACAGGTGCCATCCCGATCGGTGAACCCCTCGACAACCACCGGCTCTATGTCCTCGACGCCGCCCTGCGGCTGGTTCCACCCGGCGCTCCGGGCGAGCTGTACATCGCCGGCGCCGGCCTGGCCCAGGGCTACCTCAACCGCGCCGCACTGACGGCGGAGCGCTTCGTGGCCGACCCGTACGGCCCGTCCGGTACACGGATGTACCGCACCGGTGACCTCGTCCGCTGGAACCATGGAGGTTCCCTCGAATACCTCGGCCGTGCCGACCAGCAGGTCAAGCTCCGCGGCTTCCGTATCGAACTCGGCGAGATCGAGAGCGCGTTGACCGCCCACGAGAGCGTGGGGCAGGCGACCGTCGTGGTGCGGGAGGACCGGCCCGGCGACAAGCGTCTCGCCGCCTACCTCGTCGCCGCCGACGGCGCCCGGATCGACACCGAGGCGGTGCACCGCGAGATCGCCGGGGCACTCCCGGAGTACATGGTCCCGTCCGCCTTCGTCGTCCTCGACGAGATCCCGCTCACCACCAACGGCAAGGTCGACCGGCGGGCCCTGCCCGTACCCCGGCAGAGCACCGGCACCGGGGGCCGCCCGCCCCGCACACCCGCCGAGGAAGTCCTGTGCGGCCTCTTCGCGGCCGTGCTCGGGCTGCCGTCGGTCACCATCGACGACCACTTCTTCCGACGCGGCGGCCACTCCCTGCTCGCCACCCGCCTCATCAGCCGCATCCGGGCCGTGTGGGAGACCGAGATCACCATCCGGGACCTCTTCCAGTACGCGACCGTCGCGCAGCTGGCCGAGCGGATCGCGGCCGAAGGCAGTGGAGCACGCCGGCCGGCGCTGATGCCCGAGGAGCGGCCGGACATCATCCCGCTCTCGTCCGCGCAGCAGCGGCTGTGGTTCCTCGACCAGATGGAAGGCCCGTCCGCCACCTACAACATTCCGCTCGCCCTGCGCCTCAAGGGCGCACTCGACCACCAGGCACTCCAACTCGCCCTCACCGACGTCATCACACGCCACGAAGGCCTGCGCACCGTCTTCCCCGCCCGTGAGGGCACCCCCCACCAGTACGTCCTTCCGCCGGCCGACGCCGAACTGCCCCTGATCACCACCACCGAGGAGGAACTCACCGAGCATCTGGCCGAGCAGGCCGGCCGGACCTTCGACCTGGCGGCCGAACGGCCGTACCGGGCACAGCTGCTGAGGCTCGCGGCCGAGGACCACGTGCTCATGCTCGTGATCCACCACATCGCCTCCGACGGCTGGTCCAACGGACCGCTCTTCCGCGACCTGGCCGCCGCCTACGAGGCCCGCACCGAGGGCACCGCCCCCGCCTGGGAGCCGCTGCCCGTCCAGTACGCCGACTACTCCCTCTGGCAGCAGCGACTCCTGGAACGCGACGAGGAACGCCAGCTCGACCACTGGCGCGGGGTGCTCGCCGAGCTGCCGGAGGAGGCCACGCTGCCCGCAGACCACGCCCGCCCCGCCGTCGCCTCCAACCGCGGCCGCACACACGCCGTGCACTGCCCCGCCGAGCTGCACACCGCCCTGATGTCGCTCGCCCAGGACACCGGGACGACCCTGTTCATGGTGGCCCAGGCGGCCGTGGCGACCCTGCTGTCCCGGTCCGGCGCCGGCCACGACATCCCGCTCGGCTCACCCGTCGCGGGCCGCACCGACCAGAAGCTCGACGACCTCGTGGGCTTCTTCGTCAACACCCTCGTCCTGCGCACCGACACCAGCGGCGACCCGAGCTTCCGCGAGCTGCTCACCCGGGTCCGGGAGACCGACCTCGCCGCCTGGGCCCACCAGGACCTGCCGTTCGACCGGCTGGTCGAAGCCCTCAACCCCGAGCGCACCACCGCCCGGCACCCCCTCTTCCAGGTCATGCTCACCGTCGGCGACACCAGCAACGAGGCCCCCCGACTGGCCGGACTGGAAAGCGAGTTCGCCTTCCCGCCGGTCTCCGTCGCCAAGTTCGACCTCACCTTCGCGTTCGCCGAGAACCGCGCCGCCGACGGCCGGCCCGACGGCCTCGACATCCTGATCGAGTACACCACCGACCTGTACGACGCACGCACCATCGAGGCCACCGCGGACCGTCTGGTCCGGCTGCTCACGGGCGCCGCGGCCACCCCCGATCTGCCCCTCGCCGAGCTGGAGCCGGTGTCGGGGAACGAGCGGGCGCAGCTGCGGGAGTGGAGCGGCGCGCAGTCACCGGCGCCCTCACTCGGGCTCGACGCGCTCTTCACGGCGCAGGCCGGCCGCACCCCGCACGAGGTGGCGCTGGTCCACGAGGAACAGCAGGTCACTTACCGGGAGCTGGACATCTGGTCCAACCGGCTGGCCCGCCACCTGACCGCGCGCGGCGTCACCCCGGGCAGCATCGTCGCCATCCACCTGGAGCGGTCCCCGCAACTGATCGCCACCCTGCTCGCCGCCCTGAAGGCCGGAGCCGGATACACCCTGCTCGACCCGCAGTTCCCGGCCGACCGGCTGAACACCGTGCTCGGGCAGACCGATCCGGCGGCGCTGGTCACCCAGGCCCACCTGACGGCCCTGTCGACCCGGGCCACCCTGGTCGACCTGACCGCGGAGATACCCGCGATCAGCGCTCTGCCGGGAACCCAGGTGGAGACGGGCGGGCACCCGGAGTCCATCGCCTGTGTGATGTTCACCTCCGGGTCGACCGGAGTACCCAAGGGTGTCGCGGCCTCGCACCGGGCGCTGGCCGCCACCTTCATCGGCCCCGACTACCTGGACTTCGGCCCCGGCCAGACCTATCTGCAGAGCTCTCCGGTCTCCTGGGACGCCTTCGCCCTGGAGGTCTTCGGACCTCTCCTGCACGGCGGTGTCTGCGTCCTGCAGCCCGGTCAGCACACCGACCCGCACCAGATCGCGGAGCTGGTGGAACGGCACGGGATCACCACCCTGCAGATGTCGGCGAGCCTGTTCAACCACATGCTCGACGAGCACCCGGCGGTCTTCTCCCGGATCAAGGAGGCCATGACCGCCGGCGAGGCGGCCTCACCCGCCCACACCGCCAAGGCACTCGACGATCACCCCCACCTCCACCTCGTCAACGGCTACGGGCCCGCCGAGAGCATGGGCTTCACCACCACCCACACCCTCACCGGCCCGGCACCCGCCATCCCGATCGGACGGCCGATCGCCGGCAAGCACGCCTACGTCCTGGACGAGAACCTCCGGCTGCTGCCGCCCGGCGTGCCCGGTGAGCTGTACGTCGCCGGGCACGGCCTCGCCCACGGCTACATCGGACAGCCCGCACTGAGCGCGGAACGGTTCGTCGCCGACCCCCACGGTGCGCCCGGCTCCCGGATGTACCGCACCGGCGACCTGGCCCGCTGGAGCCAGGACGGCGCGCTGGAGTATTTCGGCCGGGCCGACCAGCAGATCAAGTTGCGGGGTTTCCGCATCGAGCCGGGTGAGATCGAATCGGCGCTGCTGCGGCACCCCTCCCTCGCCCAGGTGGCGGTGCTGATCCGCGAGGACCGGCCCGGTGACAAACGGCTGGTGGCGTACGTGGTGCCCACCGAAGGCAGTCGTCCCGACCTGGCCGAGCTCCGCCGGCACGCGGTCACGGCCCTGCCCGAGTACATGGTTCCGGCCACGATCGTGCCCCTGGAGGCGCTGCCCCTGACGGTCAACGGCAAGCTCGACCGCCGTGCGCTGCCCGAACCGCAGCAGGCCGACACCGGCGGGGGCCGGGAGCCGCGCACCCCGGCGGAAGAAGTCCTGTGCGGCCTCTTCGCGGAGGTCCTCGGACTGGCGTCGGTCACCATCGACGACCACTTCTTCCAACTCGGCGGCCACTCCCTGCTCGCGACCCGGCTGATCGGCCGGATCCGTTCCATCTGGGACACCCGCGTCACCATCCGGGACCTGTTCCAGTACCCGACGCCCGTGCTGCTCGCCGAGCACATCGCCACGAACTCGGGCGGCGACCCGATGGAGACCCTGCTGCCCATCCGGGCCGCGTCCGCCACCGACACCGAGGCACCGCTGTTCTGCGTCCACGCGGTCTCCGGGATGAGCTGGTTGTACGCCGGACTGCTCCGGCACATCGGCGGGCGACGGCCGCTGATCGGGCTCCAGGCAAAGGAGTTGACCAGCCCCTCGGACCGGCCGGCCGGTATCGAGGAGATGGCGGACGGCTATGTGGCCGAGATCCGCTCGGTCCAGGCCCACGGCCCGTACCACCTGCTCGGCTGGTCGTTCGGCGGTCTGGTGGCGCACGCGATCGCGGCCAGACTGGAGGAGCAGGGGGAGCAAGTGGCCCTTTTGGCGCTGCTCGACTCCTACCCGCTGCCAGACGGATTCCGGCCACCCGCCATCACCGGGCGGGAGGTGCTGACCGCACTGCTCGGCGGCCGCGGCGCCGAGATCGACGTGCGGTGCGCCGACACCGCCCCGGACCCGGAGGAACTGGCCGCCGTGCTGCGCGCCGAGGACGCGATCCTGGGCGCCCTGGAGCCCGCCCAGGCCGCCGCCGTCGTCGCCGCGACGGCCGGCAACCTGGAGATGCGCTACCGGTACGTTCCCCGGCGGCGGTTCGGCGGCGACGCGGTGTTCTTCGACGCCGCCCGCACCCCGTCCGCGACGGGCGGCGCGGACGCCTGGGCACCCCATGTCGGCGGCCGTGTCGAGGAGCACCACATCGACTGCGAGCACTGGGACATGACCACGGCCGAACCCCTGCGCGAGATCGGAAAGGTACTGGCCGAGGAGTTGCGAGGAGTGCGCCACTGATCCGGAGCCACCCGCAGGTGCCCGGGCCCGCCACGACGGCGGACCCGGGCACCTGTGCGTGCGCCGCCGCCTTCTTCGGCACCCCGAATTGCCCGCGTGCTGCCGCTCATGCCGCCGGGCGGCGGGTTCCGGCCTGCATAGCGTGAAGCCATCCGCAGGCCACGGCTCCCGGCAACAGAAAGTCAAGGAAATGGTTGATCATTCCGGCTGGCGTGTCGGGGTAGCTTCAGCCCCCGTCCACCACGGCGAGATCCTGCAAGGCGTGTTCCCCGGTGACGGCGGGCTCACCCGAGGTCTCGTCACTCTTCCCTGCACCATTCACGCGACGCGCGCGACGTTCATACCCGCTCCCGGCGACGAGGTCACCGTCACGCCGGAATGGAAGGGCAAGGCGCGGCGCGCGGCCGAACTCACCGTCCGCGCCGTGACACCGCCGGGCGCCGAGCCGGCGGGCGGTCATCTGGACCTCACCGGCGACGTACCGCTGTGCCGGGGCTTCGGCTCGTCCACGAGCGATGTGCTCGCGGCCATCTGGGCGGTGAAGGACGCGTTCGTCAGCCCGCTGTCGCCGCAGGACGTGGCCCGGATCGCGGTACGCGCGGAGACCGCGTCCGACTCCCTGATGTTCGAGGAGTCCACGGTCCTGTTCGCCCAGCGCGAGGGCACGGTGATCGAGGACTTCGGCTACCGGATGCCGGCCATGCGGATCCTCGGCTTCGGCTCACGCCCCGAGGGAGGCGGCCGGGGCGTGGACACGCTCGCCCTCTCGCCGGCCCGCTACGGGCAGGACGAGATCGACCTCTTCACCCGGCTGCAGGCGATGCTCCGGGAGGCCATTCAGATGAAGGACGTGGCCCTGCTGGGCTCGGTGGCCACGGCCAGCACGGAGATCAATCAGCGTCATCTGCCGATCCCGGACCTCGACCGCATCCGTGACATCGCGCGGACCACCGGAGCCGTCGGGGTACAGGCGGCGCACAGCGGGGACATCGCGGGTCTTCTCTTCGACCGGGACGACCCCGAGGTCGAGGCGCGGACCGACCTGGCCCAGGACCTCCTGCAAGAGCTCGGAATTCACGAGCAGTGGAACTACACGACGGGTGACTGACATGACGACGACTCTGCCCAAGGCTCACTCCTCGATCGTGGAGGCCACGGAGCTGCCACGCATCATCAAGGTGACGGACAACCTCTACGCGGCGGCCTTCAGCCTGATGAAGCTGCTGCCCGCCCGCTACATACTCGACCGCGCCGAGGCCGCGGGCCTGATCTCCCCGGGCACCCCGATCATCGAGACCTCCTCGGGCACCTTCGCCCTGGGCCTGGCCATGGTCTGCCGCCTGCGCGGCTACCCGCTGACCATCGTCGGCGACTCGGCGATCGACCGGGACCTGCGCACCCGGCTCGAAATGCTCGGTACGACGGTGGAGATCGTCGAGCACACCGGTCAGGCCGGAGGCATCCAGGGCGCCCGGCTCGCCCGCGTCGCCGAACTGCGCCGGCAGCATCCGGACGCCTTCGTCCCCGGCCAGTACGACAACCCCGACAACCCCGGCGCGTACGGCATCGTCGCCGATCTGATCGGCGACACCGTCGGAGCCGTGGACTGCCTGGTGGGCCCGGTGGGTTCGGGCGGCTCGACCGGCGGACTCGCCGCCGCGCTGCGGCAGACCGGTCCGGCCCTGCACCTGGTCGGCGTGGACACCCAGGGCAGCATCATCTTCGGCAGCCCGGACGGACCGCGCATGCTGCGCGGGCTCGGCAGCAGCATCCACCCGGGCAACGTCAGGCACGCGGCGTACGACGAGGTCCACTGGGTGACGGCCCCCGAGGCGTTCCACGCCACCCACGAGCTCTACCGCGCACACGGCCTGTTCATGGGCCCGACCAGCGGCGCTTCCTTCCAGGTGGCTTCGTGGTGGGCAGAGCAGAACCCGGACAGCACCGTCGTGATGGTGCTCCCGGACGAGGGCTACCGCTACCAGTCCACGGTCTACAACGACAGCTGGCTGCGTGAGCAGGGGATCGTCCCCGCCCCCGCCGTCGACGGCCCGGTCACCGTCGAACACCCGCTGGACGCCCCCGCCGCCTGGTCCCGGCTGCTGTGGGCCCGCCGCGGCTTCGACGACGTGGTGCTGCCGGTGGTCGGCTCATGAACGAGCGCCTGCTGCTCCTGGTGGAGAGCAACACCACCGGTACGGGACGGCTGTTCGCGCGGCGTGCGGCCGAGCTGGGCGTGGTGCCCGTGCTGCTCTGCGCGGACCCGGACCGCTACCCCTACGCCGCCGAGGACCGGCTGCGGACGGTCGTCGTGGACACCTCCGACGAGGCCGCGCTGTGGGCGGCCGTCCGCGCCCTGGAGGACGAGGCCACCATCGCGGGCGTCCTGACCAGCTCCGAGTACTACGTACCGGCCGCCGCCGCACTGGCGTACCGGCTCGGGCTGCCCGGCCCGCCGGCCGAAGCCGTGCGGGCCTGCCGGGACAAGGCCGAACAGCGCCGGGTGCTCGTCGACGCGGGCGTCGGATCGCCGGACTTCGCCGTCGTCTTCGAAGTCGCCGACGCACTGGCCGCGGCCCGCTCCATCGGACTGCCCGTGGTGGTCAAACCGGTCCAGGGCTCGGGGAGTCTGGGCGTACGGCTCTGCGCGGACCTCGACGAGGTCGCCGAGCACGCCGGGACACTGCTGGCGGCCACCGTGAACGAGCGGGGCATCGCCTCACCGGGCCGGATCCTGGTCGAGGAGTACCTGACAGGGCCGGAGTTCTCCGTCGAGGTGTTCGGCACCGACGCCGTCGTCACCGTCGCCAAGCACGTCGGCGCGCTGCCGTCCTTCGTCGAGATCGGCCACGACGTACCGGCCGCCCTGCCCGGCGAACAGGAGATCGCGCTGCGCGAGTCCGCGGTACGAGCCGTGCGGGCCCTCGGCCTCGGCTGGGGAGCCGCCCATGTCGAACTACGCCTGACCGGGCCCAGGACCGCCGAGGTCATCGAGGTCAACCCCCGGCTCGCCGGCGGCATGATCCCCGAACTCGTCCGCAGGGCCTGCGGGATCGACCTGGTGCGCGCCCAGGTACTGGCCGCGCTCGGCACCGCTCCCGAGCTGGAACGCTCCGGATACGCCCGCGCCTCGATCCGCTTCCTCACCGCGGAACAGGACGGCATCCTCGCCCCCTCCGCCGCGCTCGCAGAAGCCGTGGCCCGGGCCCGCACCGTACCGGGCACCGTCGAGGCGGTGCTCTACCGCGCCGCGGGCGAACCCGTCGGCCCCGCCGAGGACTTCCGGGGCCGCGTCGGCCACGCGATCTCCGTCGCCGACCGCTCGGTCCGGGCGGCCGAGGCCGCCGACCGGGCCGTGGCCCTGCTCGGCGAAGCCGTGTCCTACGCGGACCTGCACACAGAGGAGGCATTCGCATGACCGCAGCGACGGCGCACGGCGTCGACACCGGCCGGCTGAAGGCCGCGCTCGACGCCGAGGCGCACCGCATCGTCTACGACCAGTACCTGCCCCACACCACGGACGGGCTGGGCGAGGAACTGCGCTGCATCAGCGAGGTCGACCGGGCCCACCTGATCATGCTCACCGAACGCGGGATCGTGGACGCGGACCGGGCCGCGGCCCTGCTGAGCACCATCGAGGAACTGCGCGGCCAGGACTTCGCCCCGGTCCGCGCCACCCCGATGCCGCGCGGCGTCTACCTGGCGTACGAGGGACACCTCATCGAGCGGCTGGGCGACGGGACCGGCGGCATCCTGCACACCGGCCGCTCGCGCAACGACCTCAACGCCACCACCACCCGGCTGAAGACGCGCGGTCCCTACCTGGCCCTGCTCGACGCGGTCGACCGGCTGGCGGGGGTGCTCCTGGCGAAGGCCGAGGAGTACCGGGACGTGATCATGCCCGCCTACACCCACGGCCAGCCGGCCGTACCGATCAGTTACGGGCACTACCTCGCCGGTGTCGCCGGCGCGGTGCTGCGCGCGTACCAGTCGCTGCTGGACGCCGGACGCCAGATCGACGTCAACCCGCTGGGCGCCGGCGCGATCGGCGGGACGTCCGTCCCCATCGACCCCCGGCGCACCGCCGAACTGCTCGGCTTCGGCTCCACCGCGCCCAACTCGGTCGACGCGGTGGCCTCCCGGGACTTCGTTCTCGACCTGCTGTCCGCCTCCGCCGTCCTCGGCGTCGCGCTGGCCCGCGCCGGACGGGACCTGAGCACCTGGACCTCGGAGGAGTTCGGGCTGCTGAGGGTGGGCGACACCCTCGTCGGCTCCAGCTCGATGATGCCGCAGAAGCGCAACCCCTTCCTGCTCGAACACATCCAGGGCAGGTCCACCGCGAGCCTCGGCGCGTTCGTCGGCGCGGCGTCCGCGATGACCACCGGCGGCTACACCAACGCCATCGCGGTGGGCACCGAGGCCGTACGGCACCTCTGGCCCGGCCTGAGCAGCACCACCGACGCGGTGACGCTGCTGAGCCTGGTGGTGGCGGGCACGGAACCGGAACGCGAACGCATGACGGACCGGGCCGTGGACGGCTTCACCTCCGCCACGTACCTCGCGGAGCGGCTCGTCCTGGACGGAACGCCGTTCAGGGCCGCACATCATCTGGTCGGCGCGACCGTGCTCGGTGCCCTGGAATCCGGCCGGTCGCTGGTGGACGCGGCCCACTTCGCCGCCGTCGACGACGGCGGCCTGGCCCCCGACCGGGTGGCCGCGGCGTGCGCCCACGGCGGCGGACCCGGTTCCACGGCCGACGGCATACGCGCCCTCGGCACCCTGCGGGACGAGCTCAAGTCCGAACTGACCGGCCGGCGCACCCGCTGGTCCGACGGAGCGGCGCTGCTGTCGCGGATCGTGACCGAGGCGGTGACGTCATGTCGGCCCGCCTGACCGAACGCCCTGCGGGCACGGAACAGGAGTGCCCGCCGCGCAGCGGACTGCTCGGCCACCACGACTTCCGGCTGCTGTGGCTCGGCGAGACGACCAACCGCGTCGGCATCAACATCACCGGGGTCGCCATGCCCCTGGTGGCCGTGGTGACGCTCGATGCGAGCACGTTCTGGGTGAGCGTGCTGGCCGCCGCCCCCTGGCTGCCCTGGCTGCTCATCGGCCTGCCCGCCGGTGCCTGGGTGGACCGGATGCGCCGCCGGCCGATCATGCTGATCTGCAACCTGGTCCCGCTCGTGCTCCTGGCCAGCGTTCCGGTGGCCGGCTGGCTCGGCGTCCTGACGATGACCCAGCTGATGGCCGTTGCGCTGATCAACGGGTTCGCCGCGGTGTTCTTCGGGATCTCGTACAAGGTCTACCTGCCCTCCATCGTCGGACCCGAGGACCTCCAGGAGGCCAACGCCAAGCTCCAGGGCAGTGAATCGGTGGCCCAGGTCGCGGGGCTGGGCGGCGGCGGTCTGCTGGCCCAGGCGTTCGGCGCTGCCTCCGGTCTCCTCGTCAACTCGGCGACGTTCCTCGTCTCCGCGCTGTGCCTGCTCGGCATCCGGCGCAAGGAGCCGCTCCCGGAGAAACCCGGGGAACGACGGGCCCTGCGACAGGACATCAAGGAGGGGGTGCAGTACACGTTCAAGGACCCGTACCTGCGCGTTCTCACCCTGTACGGTACCGCCACCAACCTGCTCCTGACGGCCGAGGCGGCGATCCTGCCGGTCTTCATCATCCGTGAGCTCGGGGTGCCCGAAGGCGCCACCGGCTGGCTCCTCGCGTCGAGCAGCATCGGCGGGATCCTCGGGGCCACCGCCGCGAAACGCCTGATCGCACGGTTCGGCTCGGCCCGCGGACTGCTGGTCGCCACGATCGCCAGCGCCCCGTTCGCCCTGCTCGTCCCGATGACGGGGACGGACTGGACGCTGTCGGCACTGGTGGTCGGCAGCGCGGTCCTCTCGCTCGGTGTCGTGCTCGCCAACGTGATCCAGGGGGCGTTCCGTCAGCGCTACTGTCCGCCCCAGCTGCTCGGCCGCGTCTCGGCCAGCGTCTCGGTCGCGAACTTCGGCGCCATTCCCTTCGGTTCGCTGCTCGGCGGGATCCTCGGCACCGCCCTCGGACTGCGGCCCACTCTGTGGCTGCTCACCGCGGGACTCGCCCTGACCCCGCTGCTCCTCCTGATCGGGCCGCTGCGCCGAAGGCGGGACCTCCCGGTCGCGCCGGCCGCGCCGTGAGACCCGACTCGCCTGTCACTCTCGTACGAACAGGAGAGACCCCGTGGAACAAACCCTGCCGTGGGTCGTTCGTGAGCTGCCACCCCCTGGCTCGCTCGACCTCTGGCTCCTGAGGGTCTCGGATGTCCCCATCGGCATCCTGGACGAACAGGTACTCGACGCGACCGAGCGTCAACGTGCCGCCACCCTCATGCACGCCGCCGACCGAACCCGGTTCACGGCCGCGCATGTCGCCCTTCGCCGGCTGCTCGGCTCGTACCTGAGCCTGCGCCCCGAGGAGGTCCACTTCGGCCGGGACACCTGCCCCTGCTGCGGCGGACCGCACGGCCGGCCCACCGTGCTCGACGCCGACGACCGGCTGTTCTTCTCGCTGTCGCACCGCGGCGATCTCGCCGTCGTCGGAACCGCGGCGGCCCCCATCGGGGTCGACGTGGAACTGGTGCCGGACGAGGAGGGCACCGCCGACCTCGCCGCGATGCTGCACGTGGACGAGCAGGCCGAACTGGCAGCCCTGAGCCCGCCGGCCCGGCCCCGGGCCCTTGCCAGGCTCTGGACCCGCAAGGAGGCCTACCTCAAGGGCCTCGGCACGGGTCTCGGGCGGGATCCCGCACTCGACTACGTCGGCTCGGGACGACCCGAGGGCCCGTACCCGCCGTCGGGCTGGACCCTCCTCGACGTTCCGGTGGACCGGGGCTACGCGGCGGCGGTGGCGGTCCGCGGCGAGCTCACCGTGGACGCACCCCTCGTCAGGAGGCTCGCCGGTCTGGACGTCGTACGGCACACCTGCGACGCCCTGCAGACGGCAAGAACTCCGCCCTGACCTCTCCCCAGGTCCGCCGGGTGCACCGTTGCGGTGATCACCCGGCGGCGGGCACGCACCACCCGGCCGCTCCCGCCGTGGCGGCCGATCACCGATATGTCCCGGCCAACACTCCTACGGACTTTTGGAACTGACGATGTCAAACGCTGTGAAGCAGGCCCCCGCGGCCCTCCTCCCGCACATGCGGCCCCGCACGGCCGGGCAGCCGGACAACGGCGCCGAGCGCATGACGGGTGCCCAGTCGCTCATCCGCTCGCTCGAAGAGGCCGGCGTGGAAACCGTGTTCGGTATACCCGGCGGCTCGATCCTGCCCGCCTACGACCCGATGATGGACTCGACCCGGGTCCGGCATGTGCTGGTCCGTCACGAGCAGGGCGCCGGACACGCCGCCACCGGCTATGCGCAGGCCACCGGGAAGGTCGGCGTCTGCATGGCCACCTCGGGCCCCGGCGCCACCAACCTGGTCACCCCGATCGCCGACGCCCACATGGACTCCGTCCCGCTGGTCGCGATCACCGGCCAGGTCTCCTCCAAGGCGATCGGCACGGACGCCTTCCAGGAGGCCGACATCGTCGGTATCACCATGCCGGTCACCAAGCACAACTTCCTGGTCACCAACGCCGACGACATCCCGCGGACGGTCGCCGAGGCGTTCCGCATCGCCTCGACCGGCCGCCCCGGACCGGTACTCATCGACATCACCAAGGACGCCCTGCAGGCGGCCACCACCTTCCGGTGGCCGGCCAGGACGGACCTGCCCGGCTACCGCCCGGTCACCAAGCCGCACGCCAGGCAGATCCGCGAGGCGGCCCGGCTGATCAGCACGTCGAGCCGCCCGGTGCTGTACGTCGGCGGCGGTGTGCTCAAGGCACGGGCCACGGACGAGCTGCGCACCCTGGCCGAGCTGACCGGGGCGCCCGTGGTCACCACCCTGATGGCGCTGGGCGCCTTCCCCGGCAGCCACCCGCAGCACGTGGGCATGCCCGGTATGCACGGGGACGTCGCGGCGGTCGCCGCACTCCAGAAGGCCGATCTGATCGTGGCCCTGGGAGCCCGGTTCGACGACCGGGTCACCGGCAGGCTGGACGGCTTCGCCCCGCACGCCAAGGTCGTCCACGCCGACATCGACCCGGCGGAGATCTCCAAGAACCGGCTCGCCGACGTACCCATCGTCGGGGACGCCCGCGAGGTTCTCCTCGCCCTGTCCGACGCCGTGCAGTCAGAGCGGGAGGACGGCCGCGCCGGCGACTACACCGCCTGGTGGCGGGAGCTGGACCACTGGCGCACCACCTACCCGCGCGGCTACGAACTGCCCGCAGACCCGGCCCTGCTCGCTCCGCAGCAGGTCATCGAGCGGATCGGTCAACTCGCTCCGCGGGGAACGCTGTTCGCCTCCGGTGTGGGGCAGCACCAGATGTGGGCGGCGCAGTTCCTCCCGCACGAGGAACCGGGCACCTGGTTCAACTCGGGCGGCGCCGGAACGATGGGGTACGCGGTCCCGGCCGCGATGGGCGCCAAGGCCGGACGCCCCGAGCGCACGGTCTGGGCGATCGACGGCGACGGCTGCTTCCAGATGACCAATCAGGAACTCACCACCTGCGCGCTCAACAACATCCCGATCAAGGTCGCGGTGATCAACAACGGCGCGCTCGGGATGGTCCGCCAGTGGCAGAACCTGTTCTACGGGGCACGGTTCTCCAACACGGTGCTGCACAACGGAGCCACCAACGCGAACACCGGATCGACCCGCGGAGTGGGATCCGACACCAACCGGGGCACCCGGGTCCCGGACTTCGTACAGCTCTCCGAGGCGATGGGCTGTGTGGGCCTGCGCTGCGAGAACCCCTACGAGCTCGACGCGATCATCGACAAGGCCAACGCGATCAACGACCGCCCCGTCGTGGTGGACTTCATCGTCCACGAGGACGCGATGGTGTGGCCGATGGTCCCTGCCGGCACCTCCAACGACGACATCATGGCCGCACGCGACGTACGCCCCGACTTCGGCGACTTTGCGGACGACTGAGAGGACCCTCTGACATGTCCCAGCACACGCTCTCCGTCCTGGTCGAGGACACGCCCGGCATCCTGGCCCGTGTCGCCGCACTGTTCTCGCGCCGCGGTTTCAACATCGACTCGCTCGCGGTCGGTACCACCGAACATCCCGAGCTCTCCCGCATCACCGTCGTCGTCAGGGTCGACCACCAACTGGCCCTGGAACAGGTCACCAAGCAGCTCAACAAGCTGGTCAACGTCCTCAAGATCGTCGAGTTGGAGGCGGACTCCGCCGTCCGGCGCGAACTGGTCCTGGTGAAGGTGAGCGCCGGCAACGGCACCCGGGCCCAGATCATCCAGATCGCCGAGCTGTTCCGGGCCAGAACCGTCGACGTCTCGCCGGACGCCGTCACCCTCGAAGCGACCGGCTCCGGCGACAAGCTCGACGCGATGCTCCGGATGCTCGCGGGCTTCGGCATCAAGGAGCTCGTCCAGTCCGGCGCGATCGCCATCGGCCGCGGCTCCCGGGCCCTGGCCGACCGCTCCGCACGCGAGGCCCGGCCGATCCGCCTGACCCCGTCCGCCACCACGGTGACGGCCGACGCGCAGAGTGCCTAGGCAGTGTCCGCGCAGTCCCGTACAGACCACAGCTTTCCGCTTTCCCGTCCGCACACCCGCACGTTCCAGGAATCAAGGAGAACCACCATGCCTGCCGAGCTGTTCTACGACGACGACGCCGACCTGTCCATCATCCAGGGCCGCAAGGTCGCGGTCATCGGTTACGGCAGTCAGGGTCACGCCCACGCGCTGTCGCTGCGTGACTCGGGTGTCGATGTCCGGGTCGGTCTGCAC
>NZ_JBSFET010000105.1:0-17788 GCF_053594575.1 Streptomyces sp. NPDC001880 | reverse complement strand
GTGGGCACCGCCGTCGGCGGTGCCCACCCCTTCCGGGTTCCGTGTCCTGCGGGAGGCCCTACAGCGGGGCCATCTTGTCCACGATGCCCGGGTTCTTCTCCATCCAGGCCTTCACGGCCTCTTCCTCGTGGCCCGCGCCGCGCTTCTGGATCTGGTTCTCCAGGCCGGCGAGCTGGTCCTCGCTCAGCTCGAAGTCCTTGAACCACTTCGTCAGCTGCGGGTAGTTCTCCGGGAAGTCCTTGGACGCGATGGTGTGCAGCCGGTCCCCGTCGCCGAAGGCCTTCTCGGGGTCCTCCAGCTTGGTCATGCCGTACTCGCTGTACGCCCAGTGCGGGGTCCAGAGCAGCACCGCGATGGGCTCCTTCTTGGCGTACGCGCGCTTCAGCTCTGCGAGCATGCCGGGTGTCGAGGAGTCGACGACCTTGTACTCCTTGTCCAGGCCGTAGGCCGGCAGGACGTTCTTCTTCAGGTTCTCCATGGTGGCGGTACCCGGCTCGATACCGACGATCCGGCCCTTGAACTGCTCGCCCTTGCCCTTGAGGTCGGCGAGGGACTTGACGTCCTTCACGTAGGAGGGCACCGCGACCTCGATGGACGTCGGGCCGTACCACGACCCGAGGTCGCTCAGCTGCGAGCCGTACTTCTCCCAGTAGTTCTTCTGGGTGTACGGCAGCCAGCCGTCGAACTGCACGTCGATCTGGCCGCGCGACATCGCGGTGTACATCGGGCCGACCTCGAACTGCTTGAGGTTGACCTTGTAGCCGCGCTCCTCCAGGACCGCCTTCCACAGGTACGTGGCGGCGATGTCCTCCTCCCAGGGGAACCAGGCCATCTCGACGGCGCGGTCGCGCTCGTCCTTGCCGTTCGCGCCCTTGGCCGTGCCGGACCCGGCGACCGGGGTCCACTTGTCGGCGAGGCCCGGGTTGGCCTTCAGCCAGGTGCGGACGGCCTCCTGCTCATTGCCGGAGCCGGACTTCTGGATCTGCGCCTCGAGACTGGTGAGCTGGTCCTCGCTCATCTTGAAGTTCTTGAGCCAGCTGCTGACCTCGGGGTTGTCGGCGGAGAAGCCCTTGCGGGCCAGGGTGTGGATGCCGTCGCCCTCGCCCCAGAGGTTCTTGGGGTCCTTGAGCTTGGTGAGCTCGAACTCGTTGTAGGCCCAGTGCGGCGACCAGAGCGGAACGACGATCGGTTCCTCCTTGGCGTACGCACGCTTCAGCTCGGCCAGCATCGACGGCGTGGAGCCGTCGACGACCTTGTACTCCTCGTCCAGGCCGTAGCCCGGCAGGATCTTGTCCTTGAGCAGGCCCATCTCACCGGCGCTCGGCTCGATGCCGACGATCCGGCCCTTGAACTGCTCGCCCTTGCCCTTGAGGTCGTCCAGCGACTGGATGTCCTTCATGTACGACGGGACGGCCAGTTCCAGCGAGGTGGGGCCGTACCAGGAGCCCATGTCCTCCAGGCGGTCCTGGTACTTCTCCCAGTAGCTGGCGTGGGTGACCGGGAGCCAGGAGTCGGTCTCGAAGTCGATCTGGCCGTTGGCCATGCCGGTGTAGAGCGCGCCGGCCTCGTACTGCTTGACGTCGACCTCGAAACCGCGCCGCTCCAGCAGCTCCTTCCAGAGGTAGGTGGAGGCGATGCCCTCGTCCCACGGGATGTAACCCATGCTGATCTTCTTGCCCGCGCCGATGTCCGAACCGCCGGCGGTGCTCTCGCTCTTGTCCGGGCCGGAGGAGCCGAAGACGCTCAGGGCGCCCGCGACGAGCGCGAGGACGACGACGCCGCTGACCGCGACGACTGGCTGCGGGCGGTGGTTCCAGATCTTGAATCCGCCGGCCATCGCCTGCGCCCTGGCGAGCGCGCGGCGGGCGAGCGGGGAGACCTCACGGCCGAGCGCGCCGGTCATCCGGTCCAGGTACATCGCCACGATGACGATGGAGATGCCCGCCTCGAATCCGAGACCGACGTCCACGTTGCCGATGGCGCGGTAGACGGCGCCACCGAGGCCGCCGCCGCCGACCATGCCGGCGATGACCACCATGGACAGGCCCAGCATGATGACCTGGTTGATGCCCGCCATGATCGTGGGCAGGGCCAGCGGCAGCTGGACCCGCAGCAGGATGTTGCGCTTGGTGGTGCCGAAGGCCTCGGCAGCCTCGACCAGCTCGCTGTCGACCTGGCGGATGCCGAGCTCGGTCATCCGGACGCCCGGAGGCAGCGAGAAGATGATGGTGGCGATGATGCCGGGCACCACGCCGACGCCGAAGAAGATGACGCCGGGAATCAGGTAGACCATGGCGGGCATGGTCTGCATGAAGTCCAGGACCGGCCGGGTCACCGCGCTGACGGTCTTGGAGCGGGACGCCCAGATCCCCAGCGGTACGGCCAGCACCAGCGCGATGATGGTCGCGACGAGCACCAGGGTGAGGGTGTCCATCGCTTCGTCCCACAGCTCGACGGAGTCGATGACCGCGAAGCCGACGAAGGAGAGCACACCGGCGAGCAGGCCGCGCAGCCACCAGGCGATGACTGCGACGATGCCCGCGAAGAGCAGCGGGGCGGGGGCGGAGAGCACGGCGGCGATGCCGTCGAACATGGTGCTGACGACCGAGCTGATCGCGTCGAACAGCCAGGCCAGATGGGTCTGGAGCCAGCCGACGGCGGAGTCGACCCAGTCGCCGAGAGGGAGCCTAAACACTGGCCACCTTCTTCGTGCCGACCGTGCCGGGCTCGATGTCCTGCGGGGCCTCGGCGGGGGTCATCGGCTCACCGAGGACGGCAAGCAGACGGGCGCGCGGCACGACGCCGACGAGTTCGCCCTCGGTGTCGGTCACGGCGACCGCGGCACTGCTTCGCGAGCAGGGCGTGAAGAGCTCGATGATCGGCGTGGACTCGGTGACGGTGGCCGGAGCGGCGGCGAGCACATCGGCCGGGGTGCGCAGCTCCTTGCCGTCCTCCGTGCTGCTGCCCATGACGGTGTGCGGCTCGGCCATGATGGCGCCCGCGGTCAGCACCCTGGCCCGGTCGACGTCCTGGGTGAAGGAGGCGACGTAGTCGTTGGCCGGGGTGACGAGGATGTCCTCGGCGGTGCCGAGCTGGACTATCCTCCCGTCGCGCATCACGGCGATACGGTCACCGAGGCGCATGGCCTCGTTGAGGTCGTGGGTGATGAAGACGATGGTCTTCTTCAGTCGCTTCTGCAGTTCGAGCAGCTGGTCCTGCATGTCGCGGCGGATCAGCGGGTCGAGTGCGCTGAAGGACTCGTCCATCAGCAGCAGGTCGGCGTCGGTGGCCAGGGCGCGGGCCAGGCCGACACGCTGCTGCATGCCGCCGGACAGCTCGTCGGGCCAGGACTTCTCCCAGCCGGCGAGGCCGGTCAGCTCCAGCGCCTCGGCGGCGCGCTTCTCGCGCTCGGCACGCGGTACGCCCTGGACCTCCAGGCCGTACGCGGCGTTCTCCAGCACACTGCGGTGAGGGAAGAGCGCGAAGTGCTGGAAGACCATGCTGATCTTGGAGGACCGGACATGGCGCAGTTCGGCGGGGCTCAGGGCGGTCAGGTCCTGGCCGTCGAAGAGCACACGTCCGGCGGTGGGCTCCAGAAGTCCGTTGAGCATGCGCAGCAACGTGGACTTCCCGGACCCGGACAGACCCATCACGACGAAGATCTGTCCCGGTTCGACGGTGAACGAGGCGTCGATCACCGCTGCGGTCGTTCCGTCGGCGCGCAACTCGTCGCGGTCGGCGCCGCCTTCGAGCTTCTGCACGGCTTGATCGGGTCGTCTGCCGAACACTTTGTACAAGCGTTCAGCTTGCAGCCTTGACACATACACCTCGCGGGTTGAACCGAAAAACGGTCTGCCACCCCCTCCGGCAGACCGTGGAGCGACGCGGATTCGGCCCGCATGGCACGCACACTGGTTGAAACCGGTACGTGATCCGCTCCGGCTGCGCGCCTGCCCCCGCTTGAACAACCCAAACGAAAGAGTGTCCCACATCACATGTGAGCGAACGTTTGCGGCCACTCGCCCCCTTGCCCACGCGCTCCCGCGGCCGGTGTCCGCAACGGCCGGTGTCGGCGGTGTGCGGCATCATCGGGGTGTGACGCGACGCCTGATGCTCCTCGACACCGCTTCCCTCTACTACCGCGCCTACTTCGGGGTCCCCGACTCGGTGCGCGCCCCGGACGGGACGCCCGTCAACGCCGTGCGCGGGCTGCTCGACTTCATCGGGCGCCTGGTGCAGGACCACCGGCCGGACGACCTGGTCGCCTGCATGGACGCGGACTGGCGGCCCCACTGGCGGGTCGAACTGATCCCCTCGTACAAGGCGCACCGGGTCGCGGTGGAGACCGCCGGGGGGCTGCCCGACGAGGAGGAGACCCCGGACACCCTGGCCCCGCAGGTGCCGGTCATCGAGGACGTGCTCGACGCGCTCGGCATCGCCCGGGTCGGTGTCGCGGGCTACGAGGCCGACGACGTGATCGGCACACTCACCGGCCTGGCCACCGGCCCCGTGGACATCGTCACCGGCGACCGGGACCTCTACCAGCTGGTCGACGACGCACGCGGGGTGCGGGTGCTCTACCCGCTGAAGGGCGTCGGCTCGCTCCAGCTCACGGACGAGGCGTGGCTGCGGGAGAAGTACGGGGTGGACGGCTCCGGCTACGCCGACCTGGCTCTGCTGCGCGGCGACCCGAGCGACGGGCTGCCGGGCGTCCCCGGCATCGGGGAGAAGACCGCGGCGAAGCTGCTCGACACCTTCGGCGATCTGGCCGGAATCATGGCCGCCGTCGACGACCCGAAGGCCGGGCTGACACCGTCGCAGCGCAAGCGGCTCGACGAGGCGCGGGAGTACGTGGCCGTCGCACCGAAGGTGGTCCGGGTCGCCGGTGACGTCCCCCTGCCGGAGTTCGACCCCGCGCTGCCTGCCGGGCCGCGTGATCCGGCCGCCCTCGAAGCCCTCGCGAAGCGATGGGGACTGGGCGGTGCGCTGCAGCGCCTGCTCTCCGCTCTGCACGCCTGAGATGCTAGCTTAGGTAAGCCTAAGCACATCGGAGCAGGGAGAACCTCGTGGCAGAACGACCGGCGCGGCAGGCACCCACGGCGCAGGGGGCCGAGGTGGTGCGCACCGAGCAGATCACCCCGCACATGGTGCGCGTGGTGCTCGGCGGCGAGGGCCTGGCCGGCTTCGGGCTCTCCGGGTTCACCGACCACTACGTCAAGCTCTGCTTCGCCCCGGAGGGCGCCGACTACGCGCACCCCTTCGACATGGCCCGCATCCGCGAGGAGCAGCCCCGGGAGCTGTGGCCCACGACCCGTACGTACACGGTGCGTTCCTGGGATCCGGTCGCCCGTGAGCTGGCGATCGACTTCGTGGTCCACGGGGACGAGGGCCTCGCCGGTCCCTGGGCGATGCGGGCGGTCCCGGGCGAGCAGGTGACCTTCCTGGGGCCGGGCGGCGGCTACGGGCCGGACGCCTCCGCCGACTGGCACCTCCTGGCGGGCGACGAGAGCGCGCTGCCGGCCGTCGCGGCGACCCTGGAGCAGATGCCGGCGGGCGCGGTGGTGCACGCGTTCGTCGAGGTGGCGGACGCGGAGGAGGAGCAGAAGATCGTGACGCCCGACGGCGTCGAGGTGACCTGGCTGCACCGCGGTCAGCGCCCGGTCGGCGAGGCGCTGACCGCCGCCGTGAAGGAGCTGGACTTCCCCGCGGGCGAGGTCCGGGCGTTCGTCCACGGCGAGGCTGGCTTCGTGAAGGAGATCCGCCGCCATCTGCGCCTGGAGCGCAAGATCCCGCTCGACCGGCTGTCCATCTCGGGCTACTGGCGGCTCGGCCAGAACGACGACGCCTGGCGCTCGGTCAAGCGTGCGTGGAACGCACAGGTGGAGCGCGAGCAGGAGAGCGCCGCGTAACACCGGATCACCCCCGTACGCCCCGGCCGGCGGCCGGGCAGATGATGCTTGGGATCTGCCGCTGGGCCGGGGGATGCTTCTGGAAGGGGCGTCGGCCGGGGATCCCCCAGCCGGCGATGGGGCCGTTGCCGGTGCTGCCGATCCTGCTCTCGCCGTTCGGACCGCTGGTCTTCCTCGCGCCGGTCTTCCTCGCGCCGCTCGGACGGCGTCAACCACGATGTATCGCGAATTTCGGGATGCGTGGAAGGATCTCGCGCACTGACCAATCCGCGCTGCCGTCGGTTCCGGATCACATCGGAGAGCCGATGCGCGATCAGAGAGGAAGCCCGCGTGAAGGAAGCCGTGCACATCAGCGGAGCGCCCTCGGCGAGGCCCGATCTGCAGGAGCTGCTGGGCATGGTCGCCCGGGGCGACCAGGACGCCTTCGCCGAGGTGTACGACGTGGTCAGCGGGCCCGTCCTCGGGCTGGTGCGCAGCGTGCTGCGCGATCCCGCCCAGTCGGAGGAGGTCGCACAGGAGGTACTGGTCGAGGTGTGGCGTACGGCCCCCCGCTTCCGGGCCTCCCGGGGCAGCGCGATGAACTGGGTGCTGACGCTCGCCCACCGCCGGGCGGTGGACCGGGTGCGATCGGCCGAGGCGTCGTCGGCCCGCGGGCACAGGGCAGCACTGCTGGACCGTACGCCCGCCTTCGACGAGGTCACCGAGCAGGTGGAGAGCCGGCTGGAGCGCGAACAGGTCCACCGCTGCATGCGGACGCTGTCCGAACTGCAACGGCAGTCCGTGGCCCTCGCCTACTACCGGGGGCTGACCTACCGCGAGGTCTCGGAACTGCTGTGCGTGCCGCTCGGGACCGTCAAGACACGACTGCGCGACGGGCTGATCCGGCTGCGCGACTGCCTCGGGGTGAGCGCATGAGCAAGGCCGAACTGCACACACTGACCGGGGCGTACGCCCTGCACGCGCTGTCGGACGGCGAACGGTCGGACTTCGAACGGCATCTCGCCGACTGCGGGCCCTGTGCCGTCGAGGTGCACGAGCTGTCCGAGACCGCCACCCGGCTCGGCCTCGCGGTGACCGGGGCCCCGCCGCGCGGACTGCGCGACAGGGTGCTGCGGGAAATCACGACCGTACGACAGGAGTCACCGTCGGGCGCCGGGCGGCACCACTGCGACGACGCGCCGGCCGGGGGCGGCAGTGCCGCGGGGCGCGGCGCAGGCGGTTCCGGCCTGGGCGGCCGCCTGCCGAGGTTCGCGCTGGCCGCCTGTCTCGCCGCCGCCGTCGCACTCGGCGGGACCGCTGTCTGGCAGCACCGTGCGGCCCAGGACGCCCGGCAGGAGGCCCTGGCTGCACAGCAACGGAACGAGCGGCTGACCCAGGTCCTCGCCGCACCGGACGCCGAGGCCTCCTCCGGCACGATGAAGGACGGCACGAAGGGGACGGTCGTGGTCTCGCGGAGTGTGGACCGGGCCGTGTTCATGGCCTCGGGGATACGACAGCCGCCCAACGGCAAGGTGTACCAGCTGTGGTTCGACGACCGCGGCACCATGCGCTCCGCCGGGATGATGAAGTCCCCGGCCGCGAGCGGCGCCTTTCTGCTGGACGGCCCCGTGGACGGGGCATCGGGCGTGGGAATCACGGTGGAACCCGCCGGCGGCTCCGCGCGGCCGACGTCCGCGCCACTGATGCTGATGGAGTTCCCGGCAGCATGACCCGGGTCCGGCCCGCCGGACCGGACGACGACCGCCCCTCGTACAAGGGCGGTATGACCGAATCCGGAAGGAACACACATCCATGACGGTCTCCGTGGCACTGTTCACCTCCGATCTGCGCGTGCACGACAATCCGGTGCTGCGGGCCGCGACGGGCGACGCGGATGCCGTCGTCCCGCTGTTCGTCCTCGACCCGGGCATCCACCGGGCCGGCTTCGACGCGCCGAACCGGCGGGCGTTTCTCGCGGACTGCCTCGCCGACCTCGATGCCGGGCTGCGCCGCCGCGGCGGACGGCTCGTCGTGCGGGAGGGCGACGCGGTGGCCGTCGCCCGTGCCGTGGTCGTGGAGACCGGTGCGCGGAGCCTGCACGTCGCCGGCGGGGTGAGCGGGTACGCGACGCGACGCGAGGAGGGGCTGCGTACGGCTCTGGCAGCCGTCGGCTGCACCCTGCGCGTGCACGACGCCGTGGTCACCGCGCTCGCCCCGGGCCGGGTCGTCCCGGCCGGCCGCGATCACTTCGCGGTGTTCACCCCGTACCTCCGGCGTTGGGAGGCGGCGGGAGTACGGAGCACACTTGCCGCGCCGCACACGGTGCGGCTGCCGGAAGGCGTGAGGTCCGAGCCGTTGCCGGAACGGGCGGAGGTGACAGGGACCTCCCCCGGGCTCGCCACGGGCGGCGAGTTCGCCGGCCGCCGGCTGCTGTCGTCCTGGCTGCGCGGCCCGCTGGCCGACTACGAGAGCGGTCACGACGATCTGGCCGGTGACGCGACCTCCAGACTCTCCCCGTACTTCCACTTCGGCTGTGTCTCGGCGGCCGAAGCCATCGACCGGGCCAGGCAGCGGGGCGGAGCGGGCGCCGACGCCTTCGTGCGGCAGCTGGCGTGGCGGGACTTCCATCACCAGGTGCTCGCCGCCCGGCCGGACGCCGCCTGGGAGGACTACCGAACGCGGCACGACCGGTGGCGGTCCGACGAGGACGAGGTCGAGGCCTGGCGCTCGGGGCGCACCGGCTATCCGCTGGTCGACGCGGCGATGCGGCAGCTGGCGCATGAGGGATGGATGCACAACCGGGGCAGGATGCTCGTGGCCGGTTTCCTCACCAAGACCCTCTACGTGGACTGGCGCGTGGGTGCCCGGCACTTCCTCGACCTGCTGGTCGACGGCGATCTGGCGAACAATCAGCTCAACTGGCAGTGGATGGCGGGGACCGGCACCGACACCCGCCCCAACCGGGTCCTGAACCCCGTCGTCCAGGGCAAACGGTTCGATCCGCGCGGTGCGTACGTGCGCCGCTGGGTGCCGGAACTTGCGGATCTGGCGGACAGCGAGATCCATGAGCCGTGGAAACTGTCCGGGCCCCGACGGTCCGCGACCGGCTACCCGGAACCGCTCGTCGACCTGGCGGAGGCACGGGCCCGCTTCGAACGGGCACGCGGCCACCGGTGACGGCGGGCGGCGTGGATGAAAGGTCCACACCCGGCGGAAAGAATTCTCACTCGGTCGAATGAGGGACCAATCCATCCGGCGCACAGCGACGAATACCGGTCGTGAGTGAAGATCGAGACGATGCGCAGCCCGGGGCCGGCCGGCCCGGGCGACCGGTGCGGGCTCGCACCGCCCTCGCCGCGCTCAGCGGTCTGATCGCCGGGTTCTGTGCCCTGGCGGTCGCCGAACTGGTCGCGGCTCTCCTACGCCCCGAGGCGGGCCCGGTCACAGCGGTGGGGAGTGCGGTGATCGACCGCACTCCCCAGGCCGTGCGGGAGTTCGCCGTACGGAACTTCGGCACCGCCGACAAGCTGGTGCTCAACCTCGGGATCCTGATCCTCCTGTCTCTCTTCGCCATGGCGATCGGGGTGCTGGCACTGCGGCACCGGCGGACGGGTTCGGCTGCCGTCCTGGTCTTCGGCCTGGTCGGGGCGGTGGCAGCGGCAGGGCGCCCGGAGGGCACGCCGGCCGACGCGCTGCCTTCGCTGGTGGGTGCCGCCGTGGCCGCCGGAGTGCTCTGCCTCCTGGTCGGACGGCTCGCACCAACTCCTCGTCCCTCTCCCTCGGCTGAGGAGAGGGACGAGGGAGCGAACGGCGGCTTCGACCGCCGTGGCTTCGTGACCGCGGCCACCGTCACGGCGGTCGCCTCCGCCGGCGCGGGAATCCTGGGGCGGCGGCTCACGTCGTCCGTCCAGTCCGGAGCCTCCGCTTCACGTCATGACCTGGTCCTGCCGGCACCGCGTTCCACCGCACCGGCGGTCCCGGCCGGCGCCGATCTGAGGATTCGGGGGCTGAGCTCGTTCATCACTCCGAACAAGGACTTCTACCGGGTGGACACGGCTCTGGTCGTGCCACGCGTCGATGCGGGCACATGGCGGCTGAGGATCCATGGCAAGGGTGTGGCGCGGCCCGTCACCATCGGCCTCCACGACCTGCTGCGAAGGGAGGTCGTCGAGCGGGACATCACTTTGACCTGTGTGTCCAACGAGGTCGGCGGGCCTTATGCCGGCAACGCCAGATGGCTCGGCGTCCGACTGGCCGATCTGTTGCGCGACGCGGGAGTACGCCCCCCGTCGAAGGGCGGGCCCGCCGACCAGATCGTGGCGCGCTCCGTGGACGGCATGACGATCGGTACACCGGTCGAGGCGGTCATGGACGGGCGCGACGCTCTGCTGGCCTTCGGCATGAACGGCGAGCCCCTGCCCTTCGAGCACGGCTTCCCGGTCCGGATGGTCGTTCCCGGCCTGTACGGATACGTGTCCGCCTGCAAGTGGATCAAGGAAATCGAGCTGACGACGTTCGCCGACTACGACGCCTACTGGGTCGAGCGGGGCTGGGCCGAGGAGGCACCGGTCAAGACCGAGTCGCGGATCGACACCCCCCGCCCGTTCGCCTCTCCCAGGGCCGGCATCGTGCCGGTGGCCGGAGTGGCCTGGGCCCAGCACCGCGGTATCTCCAGGGTCGAGGTCCGGGTGGACGGCGGGCAGTGGCACACGGCGCGGCTGGCTGCGGCGGACACCCGGGACACCTGGCGCCAGTGGGTGTGGGAGTGGCCCGCCACATCGGGCCGTCACACCCTTGAGGTTCGCGCCACCGACGGAACGGGTGCCACCCAGACCGGCGATCGCGTGGGCACCGTGCCCGACGGTGCGACCGGCTGGCACTCGGTGGAGGTCGACGTGCCCTGATCGCGGCACACCGCGACCTGACCGTCCGTCTCACGGAATCCCGCACCGCCGCCGCCCTGACGGCAGTGGTTGTCCTGGCCCTGACGGCCTGTTCCGGCGGATCACAGGAGAACTCGGCCGGTTCCACCGCCGGTTCGGCCAGCCCCGCAGTACGGTCCACGCCCCGGCACAGCTGCGTGCGGTCCCATCTCGCCCACGAGAAGACCGCGTTCCGTACGCTGACCGGATGAACCCGACGGCGCGATCCCCTCGCGCTGGACGGAGCCGCTGCACGTGCCGCTGCCGGAGTACGGGGACCGGGTGCTGCGGACGCCCGGTCCGGTGGCCCTGGCGGGGCGGCTGGACGGTGGCCCGGATCGCGCGGACCCCACGTGCCCCCATGCGGTTCCCACGGATCTTGCGGGTCCTGGATCTGCACATAAGGACGACATAAGCGCAGAATGACATTGCAGGCCGCTTATCGCACAGAAGAGGCTGGTTGGTCTGCAGGAGCGAAGGAGACAACCCATGTCGAACCTCTCGCACACCGGCCGTGACATGGCCAGTCACCCGGATGTTTCCGAAATGCGCGATCGCTATGCCCGCATGCTCGGTGGCCGCGATGTGGCCCTGGTGGACGCGCCGGTGTTCCTCGTCGGTCTCTACTGCGCCGTCTCGCCGTGGGTGCTGCACTTCACGGCGACTCAGCCCGCACTCGCGACGCACAACCTGATCATGGGTATCGCGATCGCGGCACTGGGCCTCGGTTTCACCGTCATGCCGGATCGCATGTACGGCCTGAGCTGGGCCATCTGTGCCATGGGGATCTGGACGATCCTCTCGACGTGGATCGTCGGCAGCAGCCCGGACCTCGGCATCGTCCTCAGCAACGTCATCATCGGCGGTCTGACCGTGCTGCTGGGACTGGCCTGCGTGGCCGTGTCCATGAAGAGCGGCAAGCGCGCGACCTGAGACAAGGGATTTGCTCGGCGGAAGAGGACGCCCGGCCGGTCCGCTCCATGCGGACCGGCCGGGTGCCGGTGTGGTCCGGCCCGTGGGTCAGCTCTCCCGGAACGGCGGATAGTCCACGTCGAAGGGGAGGGAGAAGGGGCGGGGAGCGGGGTTCAGAGCGGGAGGGGAGGCCCGACGGCGCGGGCCCCCAGGAGCATTGCACCGGGCAGACCGCACAACGCCCGCCCCGGGAAACCGCTCCCCGCCGCGATCAGGTCACCCCACAGAGCTGTACGCCACAACCCCCCGCAACACCGCGTCCACCGCCTTGTGCGCACTCCGTGCCACAGAGCTCCCGTCCCGAGGCGCCGCAGCCGCAATCTGCCCCAGCACGTCGATCACCTGCTTGCACCACCGCACAAAGTCCCCGGCCGGCATCTCCGCCTCGCCCAGCACCTCGTCCAGCGTCCGCCCCGACGCCCACATGTAGACCGCCCAGGCGAAGCCGAGGTCGGGTTCACGCTGCCCGACACCCTCCGCCTGGTTGATCTTGAATTCCTCTTCCAGTGCGTCGAGCCGGCCCCAGATCCGGACCATCTCGCCCAGCGCGGTCCGCGCGGGTCCCGACGGCAGCTTCGGCGCCACCGCGTCGTCGGCCTGCCGTGCCTCGTACACCAACGCCGAGACGCACGCCGCGAGTTCGGCGGGGTTCAACCCCTCCCACACACCCGCCCGCAGGCACTCGCTCGCCAGCAGATCGAGCTCGCCGTAGAGCCGCGCCAGACGGCGCCCGTGCTCGGTGACCTCGTTGCCCCGCAGATAGTCGAGCTCGGTGAGCAGCGCCACGATCCGGTCGAAGGTGCGGGCGATCGTGTTCGTCCGCCCCTCGATCCGGCGCTCCAGCTGCCTGGTGTCGCGTTGCAGGCGGTGATATCGCTCGGCCCAGCGCGCATGGTCCTCACGCTCGGCGCATCCGTGGCAGGGGTGCGCACGCAGCTGGGCCCGGTAGCGGGCGATCTCCCGGTCGTCGGCCGCGGCGGACCGCCCCTTGCGGTGCCGCTCGGGGACTATGTGCCCGGCCTTGGTCCGCAGCGCGGAGGCCAGGTCGCGGCGCGACTGCGGGGAGCGCGGGTTGAACGACTTCGGCACCCGCATCCGCTCCAGCGCCTCCACCGGAACGGGGAAGTCGATCGAGGCGAGCCGCTTGACCTGACGCTCGGCCGTGAGCACCAACGGCCGCGGCCCGTCGTGGTATTCGAGCCCGCGATGGCCGTGCCCGTTGGTCCGCCCGGCGGGCAGGCCGGGGTCGAGGACAAGCGCCAGTCCGGCGAACTTTCCGGTGGGCACATGGATGACGTCGCCGGGCTTGAGCCGCTCCAGGGACGCCGCGGCCTCGGCCCGCCGCTGTGTGGCGCCCTGCTTGGCCAGTTCGGTCTCCCGGTTCTTGAGGTCGCGGCGCAGCCGCGCGTACTCCTCGAAGTCACCGAGGTGGCAGGTCATGCCCTCCCGGTAGCCCTCCAGCCCCTCTTCGTTCCTCTGGACCTGCCGGGAGATGCCGACCACCGACCGGTCCGCCTGGAACTGTGCGAAGGAGGTCTCCAGCAGCTCGCGCGAGCGGTGCCGCCCGAACTGCTGCACCAGGTTGACGGCCATGTTGTACGAGGGCCGGAAGCTGGACCGCAGCGGATACGTACGCGTACCCGCGAGTCCGGCGAGCGCCCCCGGGTCCATGCCGCGCTGCCACAGCACCACCGCGTGGCCCTCGACGTCGATGCCGCGCCGCCCGGCCCGCCCGGTCAGCTGGGTGTACTCGCCGGGGGTGATGTCGGCGTGCTGCTCGCCGTTCCACTTGACGAGCTTCTCCAACACCACGGAGCGCGCAGGCATGTTGATGCCGAGGGCGAGGGTCTCGGTGGCGAAGACGGCCTTGACGAGCCCGCGCACGAACAGCTCCTCGACGACTTCCTTGAACGTCGGCAGCATGCCCGCGTGGTGCGCGGCGATGCCCCGCTCCAGTCCTTCGAGCCATTCGTAATAGCCCAGGACATGGAGGTCCTCGCCGGGAATGGACGCGGTCCGCTCCTCGACGATCTCGCGGACCAGGCGTCGCTTGCCCTCGTCGTTGAGCCGCAGTCCGGCGTGCAGACACTGCTGTACGGCGGCCTCGCAGCCGGCCCGGCTGAAGATGAACGTGATTGCGGGAAGCAGCCCTTCGGCATCCAGCCGGTCGATGACCTCGGGCCTGGCCGGGGTCCAGATCCGGCTGCGCTGGCGCCGCTCGCGCTCGCGGTCGGCCTCCCGGACCATCTTGCCGCGGCGGCGCTCACGGGGGTTGTACCCGCGCTGGTTCTCCATCCGGACGAGCCGGACGAGGTCGGGGTTGACCTCGCGGCGTCCGGCGCCGCGGCCACCGTGGTCGGTCTCCTCCTCGAAGAGGTCGTACATCCGGCGGCCTACCAGCACATGCTGCCAGAGCGGCACGGGGCGGTGCTCGGAGACGATCACCTGGGTGTCACCGCGGACGGTGTCCAGCCAGTCGCCGAACTCCTCGGCGTTGGACACGGTCGCCGAGAGCGACACCAGGGTCACGGAATCCGGAAGGTGAATGATCACTTCCTCCCAGACGGCGCCGCGGAAGCGGTCGGAGAGGTAGTGCACCTCGTCCATCACCACGTAGCCGAGGCCGCGCAGCGCCTGCGAGCCCGCGTACAGCATGTTCCGCAGCACCTCTGTGGTCATGACGACCACCGGGGCATCGCCGTTGACACTGTTGTCGCCGGTCAGTAGGCCGACCTTCTCCGGTCCGTAGCGCTTGACCAGGTCGGCGAACTTCTGGTTGGACAGGGCCTTGATGGGGGTGGTGTAGAAACACTTGCGGCCCTGTTCGAGGGCGAGGTGCACGGCGAATTCGCCGACGATCGTCTTGCCCGAGCCGGTCGGGGCCGCGACGAGCACCCCCTTGCCGGCCTCCAGGGCCTCGCAGGCCTCGATCTGATAGGGGTCCAGATCGAATTCGTACAGCTCGCGGAAGGGCGCGAGGGCGGTGGCCTGCTCGGCGGCACGGATCCGAGAAGCCTGGTATCGCTCAGCTGGTGAGAGGTCCTCTGTCATCTTGCTTACGAGCCTACCCGCCGCCTCTGACAGTGACGCGATCTTTAAATCCCGCTGGGAGAACCCTGCACGAGCACCCCGACCGCGCCCGGCACACAGTGCGCGGTCAGCGGCAGCGCCCCGAGTTGTTCACCGTCCGCGTACGCGGTGACACCGGCCGCGGCCAGCTCGATCGAGGAGACCCGGTGCACGGTGACCTCGGGGTGGCCGAGGTGGGTCCCCTTGTAGACGCGGGGGAACACCTTGAGCAGGGTGGTGCGGCTGCAGTCCCCGACAACGGTCACGTCGAAGAGCCCGTCGTCCATGACGGCGTCGGCGCAGATCCGCATGCCGCCGCCGTACGTCGTTCCGTTGCCGACGGCGATCAGCGTCGCCTCGATCTCCCGCACCGGTCCGCCGTCCAGCCTGACGCGATACGGGATGGGCTTGAACGCGGCGAGTTCGGCGAGGATCGCGAGGTCGTACTTGAAGCGTCCGCCGACCCATCGCATCCGGTTGCCGCGGTCGTTGACCCGGGAGTCGAAGCCGGAGGCCAGCACCGACCCGAACCACCGGTCGCCGACCCGGCCCAGGTCGATCTCGCGCACGGCACCCCCCTTGAGCGCCTCGGCGGCCAGCCGTCCGGCGGCGGCAGGATCCCGTACCGGCAACCCGAGAGCGCGGGCGAAGTCGTTCCCGGTGCCGACGGCCACGACCCCGAGCGGCGTCGTCGTTCCCGCGACCGCCTGCAGGGCGAGCGACATCATGCCGTCCCCTCCGACGGCTATCAGGGCACCGGTCCCGGCGGCAACGGCCTCGCGGGCCCGCCGCAGGGCGTCGCCGGCGTCCTCACCGAGCACCGTGCGTACGGAGAATCCGGCGTCCCGCAACGCGGAAGCGGCCGGCTGCGCGGCGTGCGCGCCCCGGCCGCGTCCTGCGGTGGGATTGACGAAAAGGGTGATCTCGCTGGTCACCCGGGGACCCTACAAGGTCAGGTGATGTCGTCGTAACCGTTGACCCGGTCATGGTCCGAGTTCGCCTGGGTAGGCAACGCCCTGCTGGAGGAGACCGATTCGACCTCTTCGATGTCCTCGGGGGTGAGGTCCAGCTTCGAAGCCTCGTCGTCGTCAAGGCCGGCATCGGGATTGGAACGCTGCCTGCGCTTGTCGTTGAGAAGGGAGAAACCCACCGCGATGAAGTAGAGCACCGCGAGCGGACCCGAGAGCAGAAGCATCGAGATGGGCTCGCCGCCCGGTGTCGCGATGGCCGCGAACGCGGTGAGTCCAATGATCATCCCGCGCCACCAGCGCAGCATGCGAACGCCGGACAGGACCCCGGTGATATTGAGCAGGATCAGCAACAGTGGCAGCTCGAAGGCCAGCCCGAAGACGACCACCATGCGGGTGATCAAGTCGAGAAAGTCGTCCAGCGGCAGCAGGTTCTTCACGTTGTCGGGCGTGAATCCCAGCATGATCTGGGCAGTCTGCGGCAGGATCTCGTACGCCAGGTAGGCGCCGGCCAGGAAGAGCGGCACCCCGGCCGCGACGAAGGCCACCGCGTGGCGCTTCTCGTGTTTGTGCAGGCCTGGGGCCACAAATGCCCAGAGCTGGTAGAGCCAGACGGGGGTGGCCACCAGCACACCCGTCATCAGGGACACCTTCAGCGCGATGGTGAACGGTGACAGCAGACCGTTGGTGGTCATCTCCGCGCACGGTCGACCATTGATCATGGTCACGGCGCCGTTCTTGCAGCCGACCGAATCCAGGATCGGCTTCATCAGGAACTCGAAGATTTCCTTCTGGAAGAACGCTGCCGCGATCACGGCGATCACGATGGCCAGGACCGACTTCAGCAGTCGATCGCGCAGCTCACGCAGGTGATCGAGGAGAGGCATCCGCCCCTCGTCGTCCTTCTCCTGCTTGCGGGCAGACTTGAGCAACCCACTTCCCTCGTCTCGTGCAGCAGCTGTCGGTGGAGCGGGGCAGCTGTCAGTTCTGGGTGGTGGGCTTGGCCTCGCTGACCGGACGGGCGCTGCTGACGTCTCCCGGAGCGGCCTGAATGGTACGGGCGGGCGCCGCCTGCGGTGAGGTGTCCGCAGCGGTCTCCGCGGTGGGCCCCGCAGGCTCCGCGTCGTCCTTCTTCATGGCCTTGGCCTCACTCTTGAGGATGCGGGCCGACTTGCCGAGCGAACGCGCCATGTCGGGAAGCTTCTTGGCACCGAAGAGCAGCAAGATGACGGCGATGATCAGAACGATCTCGAGGGGCTTCAGATTGCCGATCATGTGCGACTTCCTTCTCACTGAGGCGACTGGAGGGCGGGCTCGCTACCCATTCGGCCGGACACACGTCCAGCCTGCGCGCTGACAGCGATCGTAACCTGCAGGGGTAAACGCAAGGCAATGCCCGTGCATACTCCCGCTTGCGGCCCGCGCCTGCCCCTGGGCAGGCGTCAGCAGGGTACCTCCGCACCGGTGAATCAAGAGTCCGCTCGCCTGCTGGTGCCGCGGCACTGAGGGCTGTCCCGTAATCCCCGGTGGATCAGCGCGCGGCGTCAGATGCGGTGCATCGCAAGGCGGAGGGACGTCCGCATACTGGATGTATGCGGACGTTCCGACAACGCGGCGAGGAGTGGGGTCTCCCCTGCTCGAGTGCAGCCGAGAGCTTGGGGAAGTAGCTGTCGTCGTGCGCCCACCGGGGATTACGGAACAGCCCTTAGCGCAGCGCCTCGCCGGTCGCGGCAAGGTCCGTCGCCGCCCGTTCGAGGTCCTCCGCGGCACGGTTGATGCGCTCGGTCGTCCGCGTCACCTGGCGCCCGAGCCGCTGGACCTCGATGAAGACCTTGACGGCCAGCACGCCGAGTACGGCGATCCCGAGAAATCCCACGGTCCTTGCCGAAGCCCTTCGGGGAGATCTTCGTGCCCGGCGGGTACTGCCGCCGCTTGTACTCCGCGGTGTCCACCATCCGCAGCGTCCTCG
>NZ_JBSFET010000104.1:0-17966 GCF_053594575.1 Streptomyces sp. NPDC001880 | reverse complement strand
TCAGACACCACCGGCGGATCGTCTCGCAGGACGCAAATGACGCCGCGCTGCAGCATCAGCTCCTCCACCTCACGGAATGACAACGGGAAGCGGAAGTACAGCCACACGCAGTGGGAGATCACCTCGACCGGGTACCGTTGCCCCTTGTACGACGGCGGCGTACTGCCCACGGACAACCCCCTCCACCGTGATCAACCCGAAGATCATCCCACCCCGTCAGTCAACGTGACAGTGCCCCGGCGAGCGCTCCTTGAAGCGCAGCCGAGATGTCGAACAGAAGCGGGCCGCCTTCTTCTCCCGGATCAGCAATCGTATGCGGCTCGTCGGATGCGACGAACGCCTCGAAGCTCTGCCCGGTGAGCAGGCTCTCTTACTCGATCACCGCCTCGGAGGCATCGAAGTTACCGCAGCTCAATGAGCCGAGAATCCGTCCGGCCCGCTATCCACGATGCTTGCCGCCGAGGTGTCGTCAGGGGCGATGAAGTACTTGATGATGATGCTCACCCGTGCATGGTGTCTGCTCAGACCGCCTCGGGACAGCCCCCGCACGAGCCCAGGAAACCCAGCCGTAAGCCATCGTGATCACGATCTACAGCCGGAGTATTAGGTGTGGAAGTCGCTTGTGAAGGCTGGTGAACGAGGCAGCGGAGCTGCTGTAGAAGTGCCTCATCACGGGAGCTCCGCTGTTGGAACAGGCTGCCATAACCAGGACGGCCGGAGTAGCGGCCGGGGTGTTCGCGCCGGGGCATATCGGTGAGCTGACCAGGATCGTTCCGGAAGACCCTGCATGCGCTGCTGCTGCGGATCGCGGAGGCGGGGCTGGAGTGAGGTGGTGCACGCACCCGGCGCCCGCCGCGGACTGTGTGGTCGGGCTCACCCAACTCGGCGCCTGCGGCACGAGTTTGTACATGCTCACCTTCGCTGGCGGGGAATTCCGGTAAGGCGAGTCTCCCTACGGAGTAATTCGCCTGGGTCAGGCCAGAGTTGAGCTGCTTTTGCCGCCCGGCCGAGGGGATATTACGATCGTCACGTACGCAGATAATTGGGGGGAGGGCGATGAGGAGGCGTCAATGCTTTTTCCCGACCCCTTGCCAGATCTTTTGACGCCCGACCTGGGGATGAGTGCGGCGCTGACAGCAGCACAGGCGCAGACGGGCCTTACGTTTCCCGCCTTGGGTGTACACCTGAAATGCCCCATCTCGGTGGCGGCGGTCCGGAACCCGACCAGCACCTCCCCGTCCTTCGCCTATGCCGGTTTCCGTGACAGGGAGATGCATTTCTCGGGCAGCTTGCTGAAGGTCGCGGCCATGCTCGCCGCCTTTGAGTTGCGGCAGAGCGCTTCCGATTTTGCCGTCACCGAAGGCGACTGCTCGGCGAACGTGGTGTTCAACGACTTGAAGTCGGCCTTCAACGCAGACATCCAGACAGCCGCCCCGCGTTTCCTGAGCGAACCGGGCATCACCGAGCAGATGCGCGTGCCCAAGTACCCCAGGATCTTCGATTCGCCGCAGGGCCTCGCGAGTGGCGGATGCCTGATGTCGTTCAGCCCCGATTTTGCGGCACACGTGCGGGGCATGATCGTACCCAGCAACAACGACGAAGCCGCTGCCACGATCAAAGCGCTCGGGTACAGCTGGATCAATGGGCTGCTGGCAAATGCCGGCCTCTTCGACCAGACCGCGAATCGGGGCATCTGGCTGGCCGGGACGTTCAAGCCCGGTCCTCCCGATCCCTTCCCTGCCGTGCGGGTGCCCTCGATGAATGACGGCGACTCAGCGCAGGCGACCACGACCATCGATATGGCGCGGTTCCTCGCACTGCTCATCGAAGGCGCAACACTGGACTCGCGCAGCGTTGACGGTATTGCCTCCGAAATGCGTGACCTCCTGGCCGACGCGCAGTCCGTCGGTGACCGCTCTTTCATGACCACGGGAGCCCGGCCGGGCCTCAACGGCCTCGGCGCAGGTTTCACGATCACTCATTCGAAGATTGGACTGGGGCCCCTCAACGCCGGGGGAGTAGTCGCCTCCGAGGCGACCATCCTCTCCCACAACGACACCGGCCAGCAATTCCTCGTCGTTTGGCAGAACCTACTGAACCTGAACGACCGCCACAACGCGATGTCGTTCATGGTGCGCCGGACCCTCCTCAATTTCCTTGGCATTCCTTGACCCGTAGCGGAAGCTCCGGTATTGGGAGCTGCCCATTCCGCCCCCAGTGGCGGGCATCCGTCACCGGAGTGAGCATGGAAGAGAGGTGAAGGTGCCTACGGCGCACCTCGCCCCTCGCATGACCCTTCACCATTTTCATGAGCTCGGGTGAGGCGTTCCTCATGTCCTTCCGTATCCGTCGTCCTGTTTCTCTGAGGCTCGGGGAAGAGCTGCGCAACCATCCCGGTGATGGCCAGCACGATGACCACGGCGACCGCGGCGGCGACCGCGCCGACGGCGAAGGGTTCGGCGGCGGCGGTGGTGACTTCGGGGGCGGGGGTCCCGGCGGTGGCGGCTTCGGCGGCGGGGGATTCGGCGGCCCGCCGCACGGCCCGCCTCATGGTCCTGGTCCGCATCCAGGCCCGGGGCCTTTTCCCGGCCCCGACCGGCCCCCGGAGCCTGAGCCGCCGCACGAGGTGGACGTTGCGGAGGGGCCGTTCCGGGTGGTGCGGCCGGCGGACATGCTCGTCGTCGACATCGCCCTGGTCAACCTGCGCTTCGACGGCCGCCGCCTGGTGCGCAAGGACCGGGCGCAGCCCGCGTTCGTCCTCGCGGGGCTGCCGCCGCAGCATGTGCTGGAAGAGGTCCCCCTGAATCTGAAGGTCACTGCTTCCATGAAGGCAGTCACCGCCGGCTCGACCCGTCTGGCTTTCTCGGTGCCGGACAACATCGACAGCTTGGACCTGTCGCTGGACGCGCTGCTCGGCTGGGCGCGCCTGGTGCCCATGACGGTGCCCGTCGTTGGCCCGCAGAGCCCGGACACGCCGGGAACGACGGTCTTCCAGGGCCTTCCCCGAAGCGTCATCGAGTTCCCCACCCGGCTGTTCCTCACCTACGACGACCCCGTGGACTGGGTCGGCCGCCCCCAATCCCAACAGGCCGACGGCCGGACCGCGTTGTGGCACGCCCGGTTGCAGTTGCACGGTGAACGGGACGGCGACGTGCGGCTGCGGGCCTTTGCGACGGCTGGGGACCGGGGGGCACCGCCGGGGAACAGTCCGATCACTGCCGACAACATGGCGGACCTCGTCACCCTCAGCAGCCGGGTCGAGTTGGTCCCGCCTGGCGACGTGCCGATCGATGTACCCAGCGCGCCGTTGCATGCCGAGCAGTTCATCGTCACGCCTCAGGGCTCCTCGGTCCACCTGCACGGCCTATGGGGGAGTCCGCCGAATACCCCCGAGGAGCGGGAACGGTACAGGAAGGTCGGGCGTCATTTCCCCAATGTGGTGGCGTACGACCACATCACGGGACTGGGGCGTGACCAGTACGTCCGCGTCGTGATACACGGCAGCTTGTCGACCGGTCACGAGTCCCTCCTCGTGACGGAAACCAGGCGGTGGTTCATCGCGAGCGCGGACGACGGAATCGTCGCGTACCTGCACAAGGAGCAGTACATCGTCGTCAAGCAGCCGGAGGTCGAGTACGGAGCTCATACCGGCTTCCAGCACGCAGGACGCGAAATGCCGTTCCGCACGCTGCGCATCACGGACCGGGTCACTCCACTGATCCAGACTCGGACGGAAAACCCGCAAAACGTGGCTTTCTGGGTGAACCTTCAGGACTCCGGTAAGGACTTCGATTTCACCCTGATCGGCACAGACACGGAGGGGCGCAAGGTCAGCTTCACCATGCCTCTGGTGTTCGTGCCCGACGGACTGACCGATGAACAGGAGCAGTTGACGAGGCTGTACAACCCGGCGACGCCAACAGAAGAAATGAAGGCAATGATGGAGAAGCGCCTGAGGCGGCAGATACATGGTCAAGTGATGGCCATGGCGGAGCCGCCCGCCGGCGCTTTCGGCAGCACCAGCCATGCGGTCGGGACCCTCACCTTCGGGCTCGGCACCTTCGCGCTCGGCACCCAGGATGGCACCCCTGTGGTGGGCCAGCCCCACGTTTCCGCCGCGGCGGTACGCGTCCCCGCCGTCGAGCAGTTCACCCCGAACGCCGGGGATCTCGAGGTCAAGTTCAACGCCACCTATCTCCAGCAGACGATGCAGGGACATCCGGCGGGTGCGTACCTGGATCTGCAAAGGCCGCTCAGCCTCACCTTCGGGGCCGAGCAAGCCGGTGGACTCTCCAGCCCGAATTCCGCGGTGAAGACGATCACCAGCCGGGCAGGCGTCATCCCGGACGTCATCAAGACGGACCCCACCACCGGCGCAGTCCTCGACGCGGCACCCATCAAAACCATCAGGGATGCCTTCGGCGGGGCCCAGCTGCTCGGTATCGACCTCAGCACATACCTGAAGGGCCTCGTCAAGGATCAACTCGGCGCACTGCAGCAGCTCGACGACAACCAGATCAAGGACATTCTGGACAACCCTCAAAGGCAGCTGCCCGCGCCCGTGCTGCGCATACGCGACCTGGTGGACGGACAACAGGGCAAGGAACTGCGGTATGTGTGGAAGCCGCCGCTGGAACGGCCGACGACGGCAGGCGGTGGGGTGGACCCGACCGCCCTCCTCGACGTGTCCAAGGCCTCGCTGATCCTGGATGCCCGGACCGTCCGCTCGACGGACGCCGTCGAGAAGTCCACGGTGCAGGGCAGCATGAGCCACTTCGCGCTGGACTTCTTTGACATCGCCCGAGTGGAATTCGACGAGCTGAAGTTCAAGACCAGCCCAGGGCAGAAGCCCGATGTGACGGCCTCCGGTGTGGAGCTGAAGTTCAGCAGTGCGCTGGAGTTCATCAATTCCCTCCGCAGCGCGCTGCCCGCTGATGTCTTCGGTCCCGGCGCGTTCATCGACGTCCAGACCACCGGCCTCCGTGCCGGCTACAAACTCGCCCTTCCGGCCATCGGCGTCGGCGTCTTCACCCTGTCGAACGTCACCCTGTCGGCCGAGCTGGTGATCCCCTTCGACGGCAAGCCGGTCGCGTTCCGCTTCTCGGTCTCCGAGCAGATGCACCCCTTCAACGTCACGGTCTCCCTGTTCGGTGGCGGCGGCTACTTCTCCATGCTGGTGGACGCCAGCGGTGTACAGGAGATCGAGGGATCCATCGAGTTCGGTGGCGCAGCGGCGCTGAATCTCGGCGTCGCGAGCGGCGGGGTGTCGATCATGGCGGGCATCCGCTTCCAGCTCGACAAAAAAGCGGTCTCCCTCAGCGGCTACCTGCGGTGCAACGGCTTCCTGGCGGTGCTGGGCATCGTGACGGTGTCCGTCGAGTTCTATCTGGAGCTCACCTACGAGAAGAACAAAGAGACCCACCAGTCGGTGGTCCGCGGCAGGGGCACCCTCACGGTCAGCGTACGGATCGCCTTCTTCAGCAAGTCCGTCCAACTCGAAATGGAGCGGAGTTTCGCCGGCGCACCGGGCGACCCGACGTTCGCCCAATGCTTCTCGAAGGATCAGGACTGGCCGGAGTACTGCGCGGCGTACGCCGCGTGAGCGAGCCGCGTGGAGACCACCATGGACTTCGAACAGCAGATCAACTGGACCGTTCTCCCGGCCGGACTGTCGGACGACGGCAGGCACGTCAAGGTGTCGGTGTTCATCGCCCCGCGGCTGATGGGGCCGGCCCCGTCCGACGACCAGACGAAGCGCGCCACGCTGGCCCCCCACTTCCCCGATTTCGTCCACTGGCCGGACAAGATCACGCCCGCCACTTTTGATTTTGCCACCGGAGAGGGCACCTCCGAGCCCCCAACGACCGACGAAGTCTCCGAGACCTCCGACACGCCTGCCCCTTCGACGCCCTTCGTCACCGGGCTGAAGCCGCAAGACCCGCTCCCTGATGTGAACTTGTGGAAGAGCCTCTTCAGTGTGGACACGCCGCTCGATCCCTACGTCTTCGAACGGCATACGGACCAGGCGTGCGAGACCTACTCCACCCAGCAGGTCAGCGGCTTCACCAAGGGCAAGTACGCCGAAGCGGCCATGAATTCACCCGAGACACCGCCCCCCACCAGGGACCTGATGCGCCCATCGAGCGACGGCTCGACCGGCGATCAGGACGAAATGCCGATGCCTCCGGAGCTCGCGGACCTGCACAGCTTCCATACGATCGAGCTCAACAGGCCGCCCACCGTCGCCGGTGAAGAGCCGCCCCCGCCGCCGCCACCGAAGAAGCACGATCCCGACTTCCACGAGATGCTCACCTGGCTCGGCGATCACCCCACGCTGCTGCGGCGACTCGGACTCGTTCTGGACTTCCTCCTGCCGGCCGACCTGCTCCCCGTCTCTTCAGGCGAGCGGTTCCTAAAGGTGACTCCCCACTGGACGCCGGAACTGGGCAAGGGCACGAAGGGGTCGCACAACGTGTCCCCTCGCACGCGCTATGTCTTCCTCCCGGACCGCCGCGCCTTCGTCTCCCGGGCCTCGGCCGTCACCAACGGCCCGCTGACGTCACCGTCCCGCGGCCTGGTGGAGCTGAAGGGAAAATTCACCGTTGAGCCGGCTGACCTCGACGCCGCCGCAGGCAAGATGATCGCGCCCGCCAAGGACGCCACCGGACTCGCCCCGGTACGGACCCATGGGCTCTGCCTGGTCAGGAACGACCGGCTGGGCACCCTCAAGCAGGATTTCGCGCGGGCAGCCGAGCACGACGCGGCGTTCACCCGCGTGGTCGATCAGCAGAGAGCACAAGGTTCGACGCCCGACCCGCAGAATCCGGGAGCCGCCGCCCCGCACGCCGCGGAGGATGAGGTGCCCGCCCCCGAGCTGTTCGCCCAGAACCTGATCCGGGGCCACCGGCTCGACATCTGGGACGAGACACGACGTCAGTGGTTCTCGCTGCACGAGCGCGAGGTGGAGTACCGGCAGGCGCGCGGCGGACCGGTCCTGCTCACGGCCTCGGACGAGGGTTTCTTCCAGGCCCACCTGGCTACACCACCCAGCGACGCCGTGAACCCCGACCACCTCTACGTACCCGAGCAGCTGGTCACCTGGGACGGATGGTCGCTCTCCGCGCCCCGGCCGGGCCTGGTGCTGGACACCGACGACGGTTCGGCCGAGGACGGTCGGCCCCCCAACAAGCCGGTGCCGCTCAAGAACCAGGCGGAGACGAAACTGCCCCTGGAAATCACGCCCAAGGTGCGGCCCGGCAGCCTGCCCAAGCTACGGTTCGGCCACGAGTACCGGGTACGGCTGCGCACCGTGGACCTCGCGGGAAACGGCCTGGACGTGACGGAGGCCGACGCCCTGGTCGACCTGGCGGGCAGCGGCACGGACGGAGTGGCCCCCGATGGCCTGAAGGACAGGAAAGCTCTGATGCTCCCCGACGAAGCCGGGCTGCTGACCTTCCAGAGGTTCGAGTCCGTCCTGGCGCCCGCCGTGGTGCCCAGATTCCCGTTCGGGGAAGGCGCCTCGCCCTTCCGGATGGTCATCCGGAGCAGCCCGGGGGCCGGCCCACCCCCGGCCGGAGCCGGAACACAAGTCACGGTGCACCTGGCCAATGTCCAGTTCGGCAAGACCAACGACGAGGTGCGCATCGTCCAGCAGGCCCTCCTGGACAACGGCCGCTCCCTCCCCCACGGCGCGGACGGAATCTTCGGCAACGAGACCAAGACCGCCTACGCGGAGGAGCAACGCGCCCAGGGCTTCACGGGCAGCGATGCTGACGGCATCCCCGGCTGCACATCCCTCACCAAACTCGGCCGCAACAGAGGCTTCGCCGTCGACTGCGGCACCGGTACCGGCACTGGGACCGTGGCGAGTACCGGAGCCGGCCGGACGGCTGAGCAGTACGCCGCGGACTTCAACCGGTCGTCACTGGTCACCGCGGAAGGGCACCTCCCGTACCGGGGCACGGACGAACGCCATGTGGTGGCACCGAAGGCGTCACTGCGGTGCATCGAGTGGCACGGCCTGCTGGACGATGCCATCGGCTCCACGGACCGCAACGTCCAGAACGCGGTCTACGACCTGGCCGTACGGGAGAGCGGCTCGCTGAGCGACACCTCCCCGTCCCAGCCGGACATCCAGGTCGAGACGATCAAGTCGCCGGCGGCGGACCCCAAGAACCCGGCGAACACCGTTCTGCACACGGGCGAGCAGGTCGAACTACCTTACCTCCCCGATCCGTTGTCCACGGGAGCCGTGTTCCTGGACCTGCCGGGGATGCCCGCCGGGGAGCCCTTCCCGGTCCCCTGGGACGGCGAGGTCTGGCACCGGCCGCAATCCGTGAGGCTGCGGCTGGCCGAAGGCACCGCGCCGCCGCGCTTCGACGAGGCGTCCCGCGTGCTGACCGTCTCCCTGCCGAAGGGCGCCGTGGCGACCGTCCGGGTGTGCTCCAGGATCGACTTCGACGAGAAAGTCATGGGCATGGCCGGGTGGTGCCGGGAGCAGCAGGAGTCGGTACCGAGGCTCGCGTCGGAGACGGAGGGGGACGCGGCGGCGAGAAGAGCGGCGGAGGCACGGAGAACCGACGACACGCTGGCGCTGGCCGCAGCCAGCCGGCACTGGATGTTCACCCCCTGGCAGGAACTGAGACTCGTCCACGCGGTCCAACAGCCACTGAAATCACCGGTGTTGACGCTGACGACCCCGGCGACCCCGCGTGCACGCGGGGCGACCGCCGAGCATCTCGCCGGTTCCGTGGCGCTGGACGAGGACAGTACGGACCGGATCGACCTGATCGCCGAGTGGACCGAGGTGACGGACGGCGCCGGGGGCCGCGAGACCCGTGAGATGACCGCCCCGGTCTTCGACCTGCTGACGGCGAGGGCGAGCCTGAACGGCGTCCCGGGCACCGAACCCTACCTCCTCCAGAACGGCGTCCTGAGCTTCAGCACCCAGGCGGCCGAGGACAAGGCGAAAGCGGAGGCCGCGGCCGCGGCGGCACACCCAGGCAACCCCCCGACCCCGGACAACCCTCAGGGCAACCAGGGCAACAAGCCACACCCGCTCCCGCCCGTCCCCGCGAAGCACGAGTTCGGCGACACCAAACACCGGACGGTGCGCTACCACCCGGTGGCTGGCAGCAAGTTCGCCGACTACTTCCCACCACAGTTCGCCACGCCCGGCAAGAACGTGCTGACCGTGGAGGGAGAGGCGCAGGAATACTCGGTGCCGAGCAGCGAGTCCCCGATGGCTCCGCGACTGCTGTACTGCGTGCCCACGCTCACCCTGGAGCACGTCGGCGGGCCGCCCGGTCCCATCGTCCACCAGCGGCGCGGTCGCGGAATCCGGGTGTACGTGGACCGCCCCTGGTTCTCGTCCGGAGACGGCGAACTGCTCGGCGTCGTCATCGGCGAACCGCCGGGAGGCGACCCCAAGTCCGCACGGGACTCCCTGGTCACCCTGATGGGCCGCGACCCCATCCACCGTTCCGCGCCGGTCTTCGCCCCGACCCCGGAGATGTTCACCAACGCGGTGCGACGGTCCGGCCCGCTCCTCCTCCCCACGCCGTCGGGAACCACCCTCCCGGTCACGGTCGTCGGCTTCAGCCCGCAGTTCGAAGCTGACACTCCGAAGCCCGGCGAGGAAGAAAACGAGGACGAGAACAAGGCCGGCCGCTGGTTCTTCGACCTGGACCTGGATACCGGGGACGCCTGCCTGCCCTTCGTCCGGCTCGCTCTGGTCCGCTACCAGCCGGATTCCATCCCCGGAGCGGAGATCTCCAAGGAGGTCGTTCTCGCCGACCTGGTGCGTACCCTGCCCGACCGCGAACTGAGGGTCACGCCCGGCGATCCGCTGTCGGTCAGCGTCACCGGGCCCTCCTGGGACCCCTCCGGCTCCCCGCCGCCGCGGATCACCGCCACGCTGCAACGCCGGAACAGCCTGGTCGACGACGATGACCTCGGCTGGGTGACCCTCGAAGACACCACCGTCCAACTCACCTCCGTCGATGCGGAGTCCTCCCGAACCCCCTTCTACACGGGCCAGCTCCCGATACCGCGCGGGCGTCGCGGCCCGTTGCGCCTGATGGTCCTCGAAACCGAGGGCATCCCTCCCGACAGCCCCACCCCACCCACCACACCCGGGCCGGTGATCTACTGCGACACGGTCACCTTCGCACGGAGGCCGGGTGGCCCGGGTGGCCCGGGCGGCGACCATGACGGGGATGGCGACCACGACCACGACCACGACCACCACGGGCCGGGCCACCACGGTGGCGGGTTCGGCGGGGTCCCTCACACTGACCCGCGCTGACATGCCAAAACCCGGTTGGCGGATCCAGGACCGGCGCTGATACTCCCGGCATGAGCAGAATCGCTGAAGTCATCGTGCTGGCGCAGGACGCGGACGAGGTCATGGAGCCGCTGACGCGGTACGACGACTCGCGTACCTGGAAGGGCGTCTTTCACGCGATGTCGCCGGGCGGCAACTACGGGTTCGGCTGGGGCGCGGAGTTCGTGCGGGTGGGCAGCAGATCCGGGTTGCTGAGACATCTGGAGGGCATTGTCGCGTTGGTGCGGTGTTGATCGATTGAGGGCGCGTCAGGGTGTGTAGGGGTCGGGTGGGGGCCTGGCTTACGCTGTGATGGGCTGGTCGGTGGCGCCGGTGATCTCGTCCCAGATGGCGAAGCGGGTGGTCATCTCGGTGCGGTATTGGGTGGCGGTCATCAGGTGGCGGCGTGGTCGGAAGTGCGGTGAGATGCCGCTGAACGCGGACAGGAACCGCTGGGCCCCGCCGGTACTGCGGAAGCCCTTCATCGCGGGTTCGCGCTGCCTCGTCGGCTGATGACTGTTCTCGGCCCGGTTGTTCAGACCCTTGTGGGCGCGGTGTTCTACGGAGGGCATGATCTCGCGGTGGGCCGCGCCGTAGGAGCGGAGCTTGTCGGTGACGATCACCCTCGGCACCGAGCAGGTCTTCTTGAGCAGTTTGTGGAAGAACCGCCTGGCCGCAGCGGTGTCCCGCCGGTCCTGGACCAAAATGTCGAGCACGTCGCCATCGGTGTCGACGGCCCGCCACAGGTACTTCAGCTCACCGTTGATCCTGAGGAAGACCTCGTCCAGGTGCCACTTGTCGCCCGGCTGCACACGCCGGCGGTGCAGGCCGTTGGCGTAGGCCTGCCCGAACTTCGTACACCAGCGGCGGACCGTCTCCTGGGAGACGAGCACGCCGCGCTCGAGCATCAGCTCCTCGACCTCGCGGAACGACAGCGGGAAACGGAAGTACAGCCACACGCAGTGCGCGATGATCTCCACCGGGTACCGGTGCCCCTTGTACGACGGCGGCGCGCTGTCCACGGGCGACCCCTCCCAGCACGACCAACCAGAAGATCATCCCAGGACGGTCAGTCAACGTGACAGTGCCGCAGGAGCTGCACAAGCAGCGGCGGCGACTCCAGGACGTCGGGAAGCGCCGCCTCGCCGCCGGGCAGTCGCGCCGGCCCCGCTACCGGCAGAACCGGATCGGCAACGCGGCCGCGCGCCGCGACGCCCGCGCCCTGGCCCGGGTGCGGCACTCCAACGCCTGGCTGTGGTGACGAGGCCGGGCATCGTCCACCGAGTGGAGCCCACGGTGTTCTGCATCCAGTGGCGATGCACGACATCGGGTGGGCTCCACTGAGTGGACTCCACCCGATGGAGTCCACTGAGTGGACTCCACTCTGGTGCGCCGGATGACGATGGACGCCACCGTGGTGCGCACCGCGATGGTGCGCCCCCGCACCCGGTGCGCCGCACCATCCGACGATGCCGGGCACTCTCGCGCGCGCCCGGTGGGCCGCACCCGATATTCCACACCGCACCGGTGCGCCCACCGCCACCCCTTGTCCAGGTGCGGCCGGGGACGCGCGATCCCTGCTCCAGCTCCGCTGCACCCCCTTGTCCAGGTCTGCTACCGAGGACGTTTCTCCTAATCCAGTGCGTAAGCAGACGGCCCGGGCCCATGCAACGACCCGGACAGCTGCTCGCGCAGGACAGCGAATGCCTGGATCCCCCCTGGCTGTCAAGGCCTCCTCAAAGAGCGGCATCGCTGTCCGTTGTGGGGTTCGCGGTGATGACGCGGGCGCCGGGCTGATGCCTCCGTTTCTCCGGGCCCCTGAGGCCTCTGTCAAGAGCGGCGCAGCCCGGCGCCTCCGTGATTCACCGCGAAACTCGCGGCGGCTTGCCAGACGTTGATCGTCACGGCGCGAGCCCGCTCCAGGGTCGACCTCTTGTTCATCCGCGAGCCCGCGAGCTCTGCAGAAGATCGAGCCCCTGGGGTGCGCTGGTGTTGCAAACGGCTACTGAGATGGCGGACCAACGAGTCCTTGGATTAGGGCGCCGCGTGACCCGCATGTGCTCGTGACCTGCATAAACGGACGGATTTGGGAGGACAGCTTGACTGTGTTCTGCGGTATCGACTGGGCAGAGCGTCACCACGACGTTGCCCTCGTCGACGAAGCCGGCACTTTGCTCGCTAAAGCCCGTATCACCGACGACGTGGCCGGCTACCACAAGCTCTTGGCCCTCTTGGCCGAGCACGGCGACAGCCCAGACGATCCGGTGCCGGTGGCCATCGAGACCAGCCACGGTCTTCTGGTCGCGACCCTGCGCACCGGCAGCCGCCGGGTCTTCGCGATCAACCCGCTCGCCGCCGCCCGCTACCGCGACCGCCACGGCGTCAGCCGCAAGAAGCCCGACCCGGGCGACGCCCTGGTCCTGGCGAACATCCTGCGCACCGACATGCACGCCCACCGGCCCCTGCCGGCCGACTCCGAACTCGCCCAGTCCATCACCGTCCTGGCCCGAGCCCAGCAGGACGCCGTCTGGACCCGGCAGCAGGTCGCCAACCAGGTCCGCTCGCTCCTGCGCGAGTACTACCCTGCTGCTCTGCTGGCCTTCCAGGGCAAACAAGGTGGCCTGACCAGAGCTGATGCCCGCGTCATCCTCACCCTGGCCCCGACCCCGGCCAAGGCCGCGAAGCTCACCCTCGCCCAGCTGCGGGCCGCCCTCAAACGCAGTGGCCGCCTCCGCGGATTCGACGCGGAAGCCGAGCGGCTGCGAGACGTCTTCCGCGCCGAGTACGCCCACCAGCTCCCCGGCGTCGAGGACGCCTTCGGCCACCAGCTCCTGGCCCTGCTCAAGCCGCTGGACGCTGTCTGCCAGGCCGCGGACGATCTCGCCGAGGCCGCCACGGCCGCCTTTCAGCAGCACGCCGACAGCGAGATCCTGCTCAGCTTCCCCGGCCTGGGGCCCATGCTCGGCGCCCGCGTGTTTGCAGAGCTGGGCGATGACCGGGCACGGTTCGCCGACGCCAGGGCGCTGAAGTCGTACGCCGGATCAGCGCCCATCACCCGGGCCTCTGGCAAGAAGCGTTTCGTCGGCCGCCGCTTCGTCAAGAACAACCGCCTCATCAACGCCGGCTTCCTCTGGGCCTTCGCCGCCCTCACCGCCTCATCGGGAGCGAACGCGCACTACCGGCGCCGACGCGAGCACGGAGACTGGCACGCTGCCGCACAACGGCACTTGCTGAACCGCTTCCTCGGCCAGCTCCATCACTGCCTCACGACCCGGCAGCTCTTCGACGAACAACGCGCCTTCGCGCCACTCCTTCCAGCACCCGCATGACCTGCGAACCCGCCCGGATTTGTCAACGAGAACAACGGCACTGCGACAGATCCACACTGCCGAACGAGAGCTCAATCGGAGGACGTGACCGGAGCCCGTAGGCCGAGCCACTGATCGGCGCCCCAGGCCCGGAACCGCTCTGCTTCGGTGAACCCCAGCTTTGCCGCGAGGCGCATCGAGCCCACGTTAGAGGTCTGGGTGGCGAGCACCACCGGCTCACCGGGGAGGACACTTTCGAACCAGTCAAGTGCCGCCGCGCACGATTCGGCGGCATACCCGAATCCCCATGCCCGTGGCAGGAACAGGTAGCCGAGATCGGCCTTCCCCGCGGCAGCCGGGCGATGGTGGTCCGGTGCTCTCCTGAGCAGAATCTGGCCGATCATCGCCCCGTCGAGATCGACGACGAAGCTCCCGGGCCACCGTTCGGGCACCTCGGGCAACTCGCGCTCAAGCTCGCCACGCGGACGGGGTCCGCCGAGGTAGGTGTGCACCTCTGGCGACGCCAGCAGCTCGATGAACCCCGCACGGTCCCGGGCCTCGGACGCACGGAGCACGAGCCTCTCAGTCCTGATCGGTGCAGGCGGCCAGGCAACGGGGCCAAGATCAGTCATGTCGGCCAGCCAATCAGCAGGCTCAGCAGTGATCAAGACTCACGGACCCGCTTGACTTCTAAGCCCCCTGAGATGTCTTGACACAGCCTGTTTCGGCTGGCGATCAGGTCGCGGTCAAGAGGGTGTGTGATAGAGGAGCCCGCCCGGCCGTGGCGCGCGCCCGGTGCGGTGCGGTGATGCCGACGGAGCGCACCACGATGGGTGGTGCGGTGGTGCGGTCCCGATGTGCGCCGCACCACCGCCGTCCCAGATGGCTCTACGCGGTGGTCCGGCGCACCGAGTGCGCTTCCATCGCCTGCTCCATCCCGACGGCCTCCAGCTGACGGAGTACGCCGGCGACGTCGCTGTGCTCCTCGGTGAAGCGGACGATGGTGTCGGCGATGCCCGGCGGGAAAGCCAGGCAGGCGCCGTCACCGTGGCACAGGACCTCCAGGAGCAGCCGCCCGAGCGCCGCCGCCAGGAAGGAGTACGCACACGGCTCCCCGTCGCAGTCGTCCACGGCGGTGATCGGGATGAAGATGCGCGCGGCGACGTCCAGGAGCAGCCGGCGCATCTCCGTGCCGCCCGTCTCCTCGATGACCGCGCAGGCGGTGTCGATGTCCCCGGCCTGGAGCGCCCGGATGTAGGCGAAGGCGTCGGCGACGTCTTGTGGCTCCATCGGAGCGAGCGGTGCGGTGACGGTGTTCTCGGGCATGACAACTCCTCACGTACGGGCGCCTCGCTGATCGCGGCGGCCTCAAGAGGAGCCTCCAGCGGCGGCCCTGTGGACAGAGGCCGGTGCTCGGGAGGGAGAAGTCTCCCTCCCCGCCGGACCCGGAAACTCCAAGGAGCATGTGTGGCGCTGGTCATGGATAAATCGTCCTGGGCGAGGCGTTTCTAGGGCAGAGAAGATACCGATCGGTGCTGAGCGTCAGACAACGGACAAGGGGTCCTTCCCGACGGTGGCTCCGGCCCGTGCGCACATCGGCGTGCGGGTCGGACGCTCACCGTCCCGGCCAGCCGGCCGGAGGAATCGAGGACACCGTGCCCGCTGACTTCACGCCCGACCCCGCCCGCGAACCGCACGACACTGACGACCAGGCGCCCGACGAGGACCTTGACCAGGTGCCGCCGGTCCCCTCCATTGCCCCCTCCACGGCCTCTTCGCCCGCCGGACGTGTTCCCGCAGGTCAGCCCCGGCAGAACAGGACCCCCGGCACGTTCGACAACCCTTCTAACTCTTCTAAGCAGACATGGAAGCCAACCCACACCCGGAAGAAGGAAGCGCTGAAGGCTCTCGGGATCTTCCAGAGGGCTACCGCGGAACACCTGTGGCGGATGCTGCGCCCCGGAGACTCGCACGACCGGTGCACGAGGGACACCCTCAACGCGCTCAAGGAGCAGGGGAAGGTCCGGGTGGAGACGCGGCTGGAGTCGAACCATCAGCTGTGGGTGCTCACCGAGCGAGGACACAAGGAAGCCAAGCAGCTGCTGCCGGGGAACGTCCGGGTCTCCGCGCTGCGCAAGCTCGAGTTCGACGACGACGGTGAGCCGGTCACCGGCGAGGGCTTCGACTCGTCCCCTCTTCGCGGCAGCGGTTCAACACCTCGTGCAGGTCGGGGGGCTTGAGCGGCGAGGACGTCGATGGCTCGTGCAGGTAGCGGTAGCCGGTGGCCTGCGAGCCTCCGGCGTCCCTGGCCAGGCAGTGCACGCAGCCGCGGTCACGGAACCAGCGCAGCACCATGACCGCCTGCCGGAATGTGCCCAGGACCCGCGACCCACGGGGCGTGTTGAGGCGCCGGCGATGCGCGGCGAGCAACCGGGAGAGGTGCACCACGATGTGGCGCGGGACATCGAGCGTGGCAGCACAGGTGACCAGCGTGAAGCCTCTGGTTCAGCGGACGATCTTGTGGTGAGAACCGTCCTACCAGGGGCTTCACGTGCATCCACCACCGGGCTCGTCGCGACCGATCCGACCATGGATGTGTGAATCAACCCGCTTTCATGAAGATCATCGCGGAGCGGTACTGGAAGCCGCCCGGCAGGAACTGGTGGAGCACGGCTTCGCCACGTTCACCATGGACGCTGTCGTACGGCGGCCGGAACCAGCCGCCCAGTGCTCTACCGGTGCTGGTCCGACCGCCATGACCCTATCCGCGCCGCGCCTCTGCCATCGGGCAGGGTGTTGCTCGAGATGGTCTGTTTCAGGATGCCTTTTGGTCGGCGGGCTTCTCGATCTCGGTGGTCACCCGTGCCCCTCGGAAGAGCACCGGGAGCCACAGGAGACATGCCAGCAGGGGGACCGCGGCGTAGGTGGCCATGCCCACACTGGAGCCCAGCCCGTCCATGAGCGCGCCGAGGACGAGATAGCCGATGCCGATGAGCGCCGACTCCACGAATGCGATCACCGACAGCAGGCTCGCCCGGTGGCGCGACGGCACGGCCTCGTTGAACACGTTGTCTACGATCACGGCGGTGATCTCGGGAATCCCGACCAGGGCCAGGAACGCGGCGATGGTGACCCAGACAAGGCCGAGGCCGCTCAGGCCGAGTGCCGCGGCGAGCGTCAGGAGGGACACCGGGACTATGACCCGATACCCGATGCGCCGGTCCGCGCGGTCCGACAGCAGCGGAGTGAGCCCGCCAGCGAAGAATCCCGCCGATATGACCACGCTGACCAATGCGGTGCCCGCTCCCTGATCGGAGAGGGTCTTCTGCGCAAAGATGATGTACGGCGTCAAAGTCGCATGCATAATTCCGGACACCACGACAAGCGTCACGAGCGCCGGCGTGGCGACCCGAAGCATCGCCCGCCATGCTGTGGCGTCGCCGTGCTCCTCGGCTCCGTCCTGCTCGTCCACCGCGTCCGCGCCGCGGATCTCGGGCACCCGTGACATCAGCACCACCACGGCTAGGGCGAGGCACGCCGCCGAACCGACGTAGACGACTCCCCAGGAGATCTGCTGCAGTTGGCCGCCGAGGGCGATGGCGGCTCCCGAGGTGACCGTCCCGAGCATGGTGAACCGGGACTTGATCTTGACGTAGTTGGCCGTTGCACCACGACGCACGAGCAGGTCGTACAGCAGGGCGGTGTCCGAGCCGGACACACATGCCATGCCCACGCCCTGCCCGATGAACAGCGCCAGGAACACCCAGTAGTTGGAGAACGTCCCCTGGCCGAGCAGACATCCAGCTATCAGCATCTGGCCGATCACGATGCTGGCACGCCTGCCGATTCGGTCGGCGATGACTCCCGTCGGCAACTCCGCAAGTCCGCTGACCAGGTAGAGCAGTGTCTGCAGTAGGGCCACTTGCCCGGCGGAGAAGCCTCGCTGCTGAAGGAAGACGACGAATACGCCGCGCTGGAACAGCGTGTTGGCGAGCACGGCGTATACGTAGAACGGGCGCGTGACACTTCGTGCTGCATTGTCGACTGCAGCCGACCCGCCAAGGGCCTCCGTGGTGCCGGTCACGCTGCGGGCTCCCTGGTGACTCCGGTGATCATTAGTGTTGGGCCTCCGCCGCCGACCGGAACCTCCAGTCCATACCTCGCGCAGGATATTGGGCCGGCCATCCGCTCGTCGAGGACGAACCGAGCATCGCCGAGGCGCGCTTCGGCCGCCTAAGGGCTTGCAGATCATTAACACGTCGTCTTGATCTTGTTGCAGGGCTCGCTGGTTTGGGTGAGGACTCGAGCCTGGAGGGCCGCGAGGACGACGGGTG
>NZ_JBSFET010000103.1:0-18043 GCF_053594575.1 Streptomyces sp. NPDC001880 | reverse complement strand
GGCCGAGAACTCCGACCAGCCAACGAGGCAGCGCGGAAGCGCCATGAAAGGCTTCCGCAGCGTTGGAGGAGCTCAGAGATTCCTGTCCGCGTTCAGCGGCATCTCACCCCACTTCCGGCCACGCCGGCACCGGATGACCGCCCCCGACCACCGCACCGAGATGACCGTCCGCTTCGTGATCTGGGACCAGATCACCGGCACCACCGCCCCGCCCACCGCGGCGTGACCCAGGCCCACGCCCGACCCCCACACGCCCTGACGCGCCCTCAATCGATCAACACCCCACCAACATGACAACGCCCGTCCGTGAGCTGCTGGAACGACTCCTGCCACCCCGCAGGCAACGTTCCAACCCCGTGTCATCAAACGCAAGATGGCCAACTGGCGCCTCAAACACACCCACCACCGCAACCCACCCCGACCACCTGCAGAAGCAATCACACTGGTCCCACCCACCAAACCGACCAGCAAGCACCTATCACCGGTATTGGACCTATGTCATGGTTTGACGCTACAGCGATGAACAGGCCGAACTCCTCTCAGTGGGGAGTTCGGCCTTCGTTCTGAGGGTCAGGTCCAGCCGTGTTCCGTCATTGCTCTGCCGTCGCCGTCCAGGTACCCGAGGAGCCCTTCCCTGGGGTACTCGATGATGTCCTTGGGTAGGTCGTGCACGGTGTGCCACTCCAGGGCCAGGCACTTGTCCGGTTCCCGGTTGTCGGGCTCTCCGGTCCACTTGGTGGCCAGGAAGAAGAACCCGATGCGTTCGACGGTGTCGCTCTGCTTGTGGTGCACGACGTGCACCAGGCGCAGGTGTGCGGGGTCGACCGATACCCCGGTCTCCTCCATCAGCTCACGGGCGGCCCCGTCCGGCAGGGGCTCGCCCTGATCGAGCTTGCCGGACGGCAGGTGCCAGCGGCCGTATCCGTATGGGCCGCCGCGTTGGGAGAGCAGCAGCTTGTCGCCCGCGCGGAGGATGACGTGGGTATCGATGACGGGTTGTGCGAGTTGCGGTGTCATGGTCCCTGAGGGGTTGTTGACGATGGGGCATTCGACGCTATCGCCGGATCAGCGATCGCGTCAGCGATTGTGGCCGCAACCTCCGCAGGAGTGGCGGTGCCGGTGTTCACGACGAGTACCGGCACGTCGGCCGACCGGAGGGTCTGAGCGGTCTGGTTGTAGAGGCTGACTTCGCGGCCAGGTGCGGTTGGGTCGCGGTGGAAGCGGTTGTGGGGGCCGCGCGAGGCTATCCGTTCGGCGATGAGGCCGGGGTCCGCGGTCAGGATGACTGCCAGGTCCGGCATCAGGACGTGCGCGTTCAGGTCGAGCAGGAACTTCAGCGGCACGCCGTCGAGCTGCTGCATGACGAGCGTCGAGGCGAGGTACCGGTCGGAGACCACGGTATCGCCGGCGCTCAGCCAGGGCTCGATCTCGTGCTCGACGTGTTCGTACCGGTCCGCGGCAACGAGGCAGGCCAGGGCGTGCCCGCGGATATGGCTGAAGTGTGCGCTGATGAAGCGGCCAAGGTCGCTGGTGGTGGGTTCCAGGGTCTGGCGGACGACGATGCCCCGTCTGGTCAGTTCGTCGCGCAGGGCCCGGATGGTGGTGGACTTTCCGACGCCGCTGGGGCCGTCGAGCGTGATGAACTGTCCTCGTCCCGGCATCATGCTGCAGCCCCCTGTGTGCTCTGGTTGCGCTGGTGCTGCTCGCGGGTGAGCGTGGCCAGGGTGGAGCGGACCTTGGCCAGAGGGACGTCACCGAACTGGATGCTGACGGAGAAGTTGAACTCGTCGCGCTCACGCATGGATTCGTCGGCGCCGTCTTCGGTGAGGTCGACGTCGCCGTAGGCGAGGAGGTCGTCGGGGTGGTGGCCGGCGTCGGTGAGGGTCGTCCAGACAGGTGTTCCGGGGTAGGGGCGGAACTCGAACACGCTCGCCCGTACGTCGCCAGGATTGCTGTCGGCGATGGCCCAGAGGTTGCGGATATGGCGGACGGTCGCCTCGATGTCGTCGTGGGATTCGCCGGGGAATCCGAGGATGAAGTACCCCTTCACGCCGATGCCGTGCTTGACCAGGCGGCGGGCGACGCGTTCGGTCATCTCGGCGTCGATCCGTTTGTCCATCGCCTTGAGGACGCGGTCACTGCCGGACTCGATACCGAGCGCGACTTCGCGCAGCCCGTTGCTCACGAGGCGGTCGAGCTCGCGGTCGTCAAGCCGGTCCAGGACGTTGATGCGTCCGGTGGCATCCCACACATAGCGCTCACCGATCCGGTGCCGGGTGAAGGCATCCATCTGTTCCTCGATGACCCGGCGCAGGCCGAGGAAGAGGTCGTCGACGAACCGGAACGCGGTCACCCCGTATTCATCGTGCAGCTGGTCCAGCTCGCCGATGATGTTTTCGGGGTTGCGTACCCGGATGGTGAGGTCGGGATTGGCGCTGACGGCGGCACCGCAGAAGGCGCAGTTGTAGGGGCAGCCGCGGCTCCCGACGATGTTCGCTTCCATGCGGCCGCTACGGGCGGCCGCCTTCAGCAGGTCCGTACCGCGGCTCACGGCGAGACACCGGTCCGCGTGCGTGGGCGCGGCCCGGTAGGGGTCCTGGGGGAGGAAGGCCCGGTTCACGTACGGGAGGCCGTTGATCTCCGGACCGAGCATCTGCGGATCGGGCTTGCCGACCGGAACGCCGGCGGCCCGGGTGCCGAGCAGCGGGTCACGCCACAGCACCCCGGGAAGTTCACGGCGGCGCTGCTCGTCCTCCAGCAGCGCGGCGACGCGTAGTTCTCCCTCACCAAGGACGAGGGCCCGCAGGTTGGCCATACGCGGGTCGGCCAGGACTCGGTCGGGCATGGCCTTGGCGTGGTGCCCGCCGACCATCAGGGCAACATTGGGATCGAGGTTGGCCGCGATGCGTGCGGACATTTCGTAGGTGGGGGCGAGGAGGTTCATGGCTGCCCACCGGGGCCGTGCTGCGTTGACGAGTTCCGCGGTCTCGACAATGCCCAGCCCGTGCGACTCGGCGTCGAGTACCCCTACGTTGAAACCGGCCTTCTGTGCGTACGTGGCAATGTACGCCATGCCCAGTACCGGCAGGGTGTAGTCGTTGGTCCGCGGGCGCTGGTCGTAATCGCGCAGCGGCGCGTTCACGAACAGCGCGTCGAGTGCGTGCGCCGGGTCAGCACCTGAGATGAGAGATAACTGCTGCATCGATCCTCCAGGTCAGCGGGCATGGGAGCCCCAGGTGAGGGTGGAGAGGGTCAGGGTGTGCAGAGCAGTGCTGTCGGGACCGGCCATGCCGGTCCACATCGGGCCGAACGCCTTGTCCTTCTTGTCCGGCCAGGGGTAGGCGGGCGCGATCTGCGCGGCCCAGGTACGCACGGCAAGGTCGTCGTGCGGGTAGACGCTGAAGTCGCCGGTGACGTCGGCCGCGGCTGCCGCAGCAGTCCACGGGCCGATGCGGGGAACGCTCGTCAGCGCGGCTGCCAATTCGGGGGCTTCCATACAGAGCCAGTTGACGGCGTGCAGCTCGTAGTGCTGGGCGGCGGCCTGCAACACGCTGCGGTGGAACTTGGCTCCGACGGCTGCGAACTCTTCATCGTCCAGCGCCAGTACCTGCAGGGGCGTGGGAGCGACGGCAAGATCACCGAACGGGCTGGCGACAGTGGTTCCGTAGGTCCTGCACCAGACCCGGTAGAGCTTGCGTGCCTGGCCGGCGCGCACGACCTGACGCAGGATCACCGTGGTGATCGCGTCCCACAGCCACGGGTTGGCGAGTCGCCGGGTGAGACCGAGGTCATCGAGTCCGGTCTTGAGTTCGGCGGGGACGCTGCTGGGCAGGCAAGCGGGATCGGTGATGACAAACTCAGGCTTCACGTCCTCGGCGCCGTCCACGCAGCTCATGTGCAGGCCATCTCGGTCCCACGACAGGACCCAGATCCCGGTGGCGGTGTGCACGGCTCGCGCACGGCCACCGGCCTCGGTCTCGATCCAGGCGGGGTGATCGGTCGTCAGGACGCTCATGGGAGTGCTCCTCATGTTGTGCGGTTGCTGCGCCGTAGCCTCTCGCGTCGACGGGGGTCTGCGCTCGTGGTCACGGGAAGCGGAGCGAGTTCAGTGGATGAGGCGGCGCCGGACCAGATAGCTGCGCATCATGCGGTACTCGTCCAACGTTGCGGGCCTGGACTCGGCAGGCTCCCCACCGGGTTCGGCAGCGGCCGGCCAGGCGTCTCGCGGCGGCATCAATTCAGCGACCGCGTTCGAAGCGCTCTTGCGGCGCGGTCCACGCATCAAGAGGGTCACTGTGTCCGGCTCCATCACGGCCTGGTGCACCATCTGGTGCACCAGGGTGTAAGCGCTGCGCGGTCGCTCAACGGTCACGATGGCCGGCTCCAAGTCAGCACCGCTGATCGGCCCCTCCCACCCGTCGGTGCGGCGGCGCACCACATGTACGTATCCGCCGGCGAGGAAAGTCGCGCGCAGGGCCAGGCTCGATTCGGGTTCCTCGCCTTCGCGGGCTGTGATGTACGGGACGAGGCGGCTCACCGTGCTCATGCGGCTGCTCCTGTCAGCGCAGTGGGGCGGCGCGGGGGAATGATCTGGCCGTCGGGCAGCAGTTCACCAGTGTTGTCAAAGAGCAATACGCCGTTGCAAAGCAGGGTCCTTCTCTGCACTTCACCCGAAGGGATGGAGTGGTGGCGTGAGCAGGTCTCCTGAAACGCGGGTGCGTGAGACCGTGTCGGTCCTGAAGGATGCACGGTGTGACTCCTGCGACTGACACAGCCCTGCCGCCGCCGTCCGTTCTGAAGGCGTTCCAGCTCACTGGACGGCCTGAGCCGCTCGAAGGAGGCCAGGGCCAGAGTGTCCGAGTAGGCGATGTCGTGCTGAAACCAGCCGGTGACAGCGCGGACGTCGAGTGGACAGCGAGGCTGATGGACGGGCTGCAGGGGCGACGGGGCTTCCGTGTCCCGCGATTTCTGCGCACCGTGAACGGGGGATACGTCGTCGAGGGATGGGCGGCGACCCGATTTGTGATGGGCGAGCCGGGGCCTGCCGGTAGATGGGATTCCCTGTTGGCTGCGGGTAGAGCCTTCCACGAGGCTCTGCGGGACGTGCCACGACCTGATCGACTGGACGTGCACCAACACCCGTGGGCGGTGGCTGATCGAGTTGCCTGGGGCGAGATGACAACGGAAGTACCCGCGCAGGTAGAGCGGTTGGTCACCAGGCTGCAGGCATTCCGCGAACCCGTGGACGCGCGTGCTCAGCTCATTCACGGCGACCTGACGGGAAACGTTCTCTTCGCGCCTGGCCACGCCCCCGCGATCATTGACTTCTCGCCGTACTGGCGACCGGTTGCCTATGCGGATGCGATCGTGGTGGTCGATGGCCTGCTCTATCACCAGGTTGGAGCCCGCCTGGTGGACTCGGCGGTCCCCGGAGTCGAGGGCGCTCAGATGCTCTTGCGGGCGTTGATCTTCCGCTTGGTCGCCCTGGGCGTACTGGTTGGACACGGCGGTGCGCTGGCTGAAGAGGAGTTGATCAGGTTCACTCGCGTGTCTCAGTTCGTTGAAGAGCGGATCGGCGGGTAGCACGGGTCAGGCTCCAGTGGAATCGGGACGGGGACGTGGGATGCCGAGGTTGGCGACGGTCCTCTTGGCAAGGCGTGCGGCCTCGGCTTGCTTCGCGCGGAGGAAGGTCAGGGTCGAGTCGATGCCTTCGACTTCGACGAGCCAGTGCTCCTCCTGGGCCCGTTTGCGGCGGAGGAGAAGGTCCTTCTCGATCTCCGCGAGGCGGGGCAGCATCTTGGGGTTGACCTGGAGCATCGGGCAGCGGATGCAGGCTTCTCTGAACTAGGGAACGGGGTGTGGGGCTCGACCTCTGGAGAGCGCATCCCTGGGCTGGCACGATGAGTCTCCATGAATGATCAAGAAATCCCTGCCGCCCAAGCTCTGCGCTTGGTCACAACCCTCTTCCCACACGCCTTGGGCGCCATGCTGGGGGGCTCGGCCGCCCAGGGTCGTGCCGCTCCGACGAGCGATCTCGACGTGGCCGTCCTCCTGCCGGACTCGGACACCAGCCGTCGTGAGGTGATACGTCACGAGGGCCGCCTGGCCGAGCTGTTCCTGAACACCCTTGCGGACGTGCCGGAATTCTTCGAGTGGGACAGATCCCGTCGTCGTGGCACAGTCCTGTTCATCTATGACCAGGGGCTGCCCTTGATGGACCCCCACGGCCATCTGTCCCGTACGTGCGAACAGGCCCGAGCGGTGCTCGCGGCCGGCCCACCTCCGCTCACCCCAGCGGAATGGGAACGAGGCCGCTACGGCCTCACCTGCTTCATGGACGACTTGATCGACACCCCGCCGACCAATCGGTACGAACAGCTCTCCCTCGCCGACTTCACTCTGCGTGAGGCGACACACCTTCTCACCGCTCACCACAACGCCTGGACGGGCATCGGCAAGTGGCTGCCCCGCAGACTGCTGAGCGCGGACCCGGCACGAGGCAAGGCCCTGCTGGACGGCCATCAGGCTGTGGCCGAACACGCCGATCCCACCCCGTTGGCGGCCGCGGCCGAGCAGGTGCTCGACCTGCTTGGAGGACCACTGCGAGAAGGGTACGCACACCGCTGGCGCACCTGATTCGCCAGGCAGTCTGACCTATCCAACATCACCCACAGATCCCTTTCGCCTTCTGTGCGTTGGTTCAGCTCCGAGCTCGAGCTTCCCCGCCGGCGCTGTGTTGCTGGGCCTTGAGACCGGGTTGGTGATGGTGGGAATGCCGAGGTCCACGACACTGCTGCCGGTCGGACGCCGGTCGAGCTGGACAAGCTTCTCCTCTGCGCCAGCGAGGCTGACCTGGAGTCCCTCGACCTCGCCGAGCCAGCCATCGCGCTCGGCCTCGGCAATGCGCGCGCGGAGGTTGTCACGAATGTCGACGAGCCGTGCCCGCTGAGCCGGATCAGGTCGGAGGAGTGAGCATCTGACACAAGCGTGCTCATGAATGCACGGGGCGTTGTCACATTGACGGCGGGTGACTGGTCGGTAGAGCTTCGAGGCGTGCTGGGGTGTGGTTCCGGTGCCGGTTCAGGCTGCGGCCGGTCGGCAGATATTCTCGGTGACGTGGTCCCAGACGGTGAAGCGGATGGTCATCTCGAGGCGATGCTCGGCGGCGGTGCGGAGATGCCGCCGGGGACGGAAGTGGGGTGAGATGCTGCCGAACGCGGACAGGAACCGTTGGGCGGCGCCGACGCTGCGGAAGCCCTTCATGGCCCGTTCCCGCTGTCTCGTGGGTTGGTGAGAGTTCTCGGCCCGGTTGTTCAGTCCTTTGTGAGCGCGGTGTTCCACCGAGGGCATCAGCTTCCGGTGAGCGGCGCCGTAGGAGCGAAGTTTGTCGGTGACCAGCACCCTCGGTACCCGGCACTGCTTCTTCATCAGCTTGGCCATGAACCGCTTCGCGGCTTTGGTGTCCCGCCTGGACTGCACCAGGACGTCGAGGGCGTTGCTGTCCTGGTCGACCGCCCGCCACAGGTACCGCCGCACCCCGTTGATCTTGATGAAGACCTCGTCGAGATGCCATTTGTCACCGGGCCGCGGTCGGCGGCGGCGCAGCCCGTCGGCGTAGGCCTGGCCGAACTTCGCACACCACCGGCGGACGGTCTCGTAGGAGACGATCACGCCGCGTTGGAGCATCAGTTCCTCAGTCTCGCGGCAGCTGAGCGGGAACCGGGGGTACAGCCACACGCAGTGGGAGATGACTTCGACCGGGTAGCGGTGCCCCTTGTACGACGGCGTCGGGTTCACCACGACGATCCCCCTCCAGCATGCTCAACCCGCAGATCCAACCATGTCATCCGCCAACGTGACAGCGCCCCGCGGCTGCTTGCCCGGCATCAGGCGGACGGTGCGCCGGTGCCGGCCGGGGGCCTGGGTGAAACGCTGTCGGGGCGCGGTCGATCAGTCGCGGAGGCGTTTTTCGACGGCTTCCACGAGGGCGTCGATCACGCCGTCGGGTGAGGGGCTGTAGTGGGGGACGGCCCAACGGGTGATCTTTGCGTCGATGACGGTGGGCCGGCCGGAGGCGAGGGCCGTGCGGAAGGCCTCCTCGAACTCGTCGAGCGTCTCCACGCGGTAGCCGTCGGCGCCGCACGCGCGCGCGTACGCCGCGAAGTCCGGGTTCTGGAACTCGACCAGGGCGCTCTCCCGGTAGGTGGCGAGCTGGAAGAGTTTGATCAGCTTGAACTCCTCGTCGTCGAAGATGACCCAGATGACGGGGATGTCGTTCTCGACGGCGGTAATCAGCTCGAACCCGGCCAGGGAGTAGCAGCCGTCGCCGCAGCCGACGACGACGGTCCGTTCCGGGTGCGCGACCTTCAGGCCGATGGCGCCGTTGACGTGCCCGGCCATCGGCCCGAAGGAGCCGGCCTTGCGGAAGTTCTGTCCCTCCTCCAGCTCGACGTAGTAGCCGAGCCAGGCCAGATGGGCGCCCGCGTCCGCGAGGAGGACGGCGTGCGGCGGCAGCATCCGGCCGATCGACTGCGCGAGCTGACCGGGGTGGATCTTCCCGGTGAGGTGGGTGATGTGCCGGGCCTCGTAGTCCCGGCCCTTGACGTCGGCCGCTGGCACATCGCCGGGCACCTTCTTCTCCAGCGCGTCGACGAGGGCCTCCACCGCCGGGCGGGCGTCGCCCAGCAACGCGTGGTCGGGCGGGTACGCCTTGTGGAACTCCGTCTCGGAGATGTTCACGTGGATGAGGAGCTTGTCCTTGAACAGGTCCTCGCGGTAGTTGAACGTCGCGTGCTGGTTGAGGGAGTTCCCGATGCACAGCACAATGTCGGCCTCGCGGAAGGCCTTCCAGGCACTGGAGTGGCCGCTGTCCGCGAAGACGCCCACGGCGAGCGGATGTCCCTCGGACACGATGCCCTTGCCGTCCAGCGTGGTGAGCAAGGGGATCTGGAACCGCTCGATCAGTCGCTTGACCTGCGGTCCCGCCCCGCTGCGGATCGCGCCGAAGCCGGCAAGGGCCACGATCCGTTTCCGCTGGGCCAGGGCGTCGGCCAGCACCGACGCGATCTCGTCCACGCGCGCCGGGTCGGGCAGGACCGGGGCGACGTCGAGCCGGATCGGCCGGAAGTTCGTGACCTCGACACCATGGTGGGTGAGGTCCTCGGGGACGTGGATGTGCACGGGCCCGGGCCGGCCCGCGAAGGCGATGTTGACCGCTTCCTCGAGGACGTCGCAGGTGTCGTCGGCGTCGGTGAGCAGGAAGGACTTCTTGGTGGTGGCCGCGAACATCGCCCGGGAGTCGGGCGTGCGGTTCAGGCCCGACGTTTCGTTGAGCGACCCCCATCCCTGCCACTCCCGTGACGCGTACCCGGAGACGGCGAGGACCGGGTAGGAGTCGGACATCGCCACCGCCAGTCCGGAGAACAGGTTGAACGCGCCGGGCCCGGCGGTCGCGAAGCAGAAGCCCAGCCGGCTGGTGTACATGGCGTAGCCGCAGGCCATGAAGGACGCTGCCTGCTCGTGCCGCGTGATGATCGGCCGGATCTGCCGGGAATGTTTCAGCGCCAGCATCAGACCGGCGGCGTTCTCCCCCGCGCCGCCGAACGCGGCCCGCACCCCGACGCCTTCCAGCCCCTTGACGATGGCCTCGTAGACTCTCATCGGTTTCTCCCTCATCGCGCGGCCTGTCCGCCCTGGCGGAGCCGGTCCTCGAGCGCCTCCCACATGCCGGGGACGACGCCTTCCGGTGATGTGCTGTAGTGGGGCAGCGCCCATCGGGTGATCTTGACGTCGATCACGGTCGGTCTGTTCGAGGTGAGGGCGGCCCGGAACGCGGCCTCGAACTCGTCGAGCGTCTCCACGTGGTAGCCGTCGGCACCGCAGGCCTTCGCGTACATCGCGAAGTCGGGGTTCTGGAATTCCACCAGCCCCGATTCACCGTAGGTCGCGAGCTGGTAAAGCTTGACCAGCTTGTACTCGTCGTCGTTGAAGATGACCCAGATCACCGGGACGTCGTTCTCCACGGCGGTCATCAGCTCGAAGCCGGCCATCGAGTAGCAGCCGTCACCGCACCCGACGACGACCGTCCGGTGGGGCTGGGCGAGCTTCACCCCGATCGCACCGTTCACGTGCGCGGACATCGGCCCGAAGGTGCCCGTCTTGCGGAAGTTCTGGCCCTGCTCCAGGTCGACGTAGTAACCGAGCCAGGCGAGGTGGGCACCGGCGTCGGCGAGGAGCACGGCGTCCTCCGGCAGCATACGGCCGATCGCCTGCGCCAGCCGCCCCGGATGGATCGCCCCGGGAAGGTGGGGGACGTGCCGGGTCTCGTGGTCCCGGCCGAGCACCTGCACGGGGCCGGCCGGAGCGGACTCCCGCTCCAGTGCCGCGCCGAGCGCCTCGACCGCAAGACGCGCGTCGGAGACGAGGGCGTGAGCGGGCCGGTAGTGCTTGCCCATCTCGCCGGCGTCGATGTTGACCTGGATGAGCGTCTTGCCGTCGAACAGGTCCTCGCGCAGGCCGAACGTCGCGTGCTGGTTGAGCGAGTTGCCGATGGCCAGGACCACGTCGGCTTCACGGAACGCCTTCCAGGCACTCGCGTGGCCGCTCTCCGAGAACACCCCGGCGGCGAGCGGGTGGGTCTCGGGGATCACGCCCTTGCCGTCCAGGGTGGTGACGACGGGGATCTGGAAACGCTCGACGAAGCGCTGCACCGCCGCCTCGGCGGAACTGCGGATCGTGCCGAAGCCGGCCAGGAGGACGATCCGGCGCCCCTCCCGCAGTGTGTCGGCCAGCACTCCGGCGATGGTCTGGACCCGCTCCGGGTCGGGCCGCACGGGCGCCACGTCCAGCCTGACGTCGTGGTAGTTGTCCACGGTCGTGCCGCGGTGGGTGAGGTTCTGCGGGACGTGGATGTGCACCGGGCCGGGCCGGCCCCCGAGGGCGGTGTTAACGGCCTCCTCGAGGACGTCGCATGTGTCGGCGATGTCCGTGAGCAGGAAGGACTTCTTGGTCGTCGCGGCGAACATCGCCTGCGAGTCGGGGGTGCGGCCCCGCCCCGACGTGTCGTTCACCGCGCCGTGGCCGCGCCAGTCCAGGGAGACGAAACCGGTGAGGGCCAGCACCGGGTAGGAGTCGGACAGGGCGACGGCGAGGCCGGAGAAGAGGTTGAACGCGCCGGGACCGACGGTGGCGAAGCAGACCCCGAGCCGGCCCGTGTACATGGCGTAGCCGCACGCCATGAACGAGGCGGCCTGCTCGTGCCGGGTCATGATCGGCCGGATCTTCCGCGACTTCTCCAGTGCCAGGGCCAGACTGGCGATGTTCTCGCCGTTGCCGCCGAACGCGGTGTCGACACCCGCGCTCTCCAGCCCCCTGACGATGGCTTCGTACACCTGCATGGCGCTCCTTCGGTGCGTGCTTCCGGGCCCCAGGGTGGGTCGGCTACTCCTTCCAGCGCGCGGCGTGAACGCGGTGGGCATCGGTCAGGCCGTTCCGGAAGAACCGCTCGTAGTACTCGGTTTCGACGTGGTGCGTCTGCAGCCAGATGCCGGGCACGTGGATGGCGTCGGTGTGGGCCGGGAAGCGCCCGTGGGTGGCGTGGATGTACACGCAGACGTCGCGTGCGCAGTCGATCACCCGCCGGTCGTACCCGCCCGCCTCTTCGAGGTAGCGGGGCGCGTACCCGTCCTTGTAGATGCGGCTGAAGACGTCCTTGTCCTCGTAGATGCCGCCCTTGCCGAACTTGCTCTGCACCACCGCGTCTACGGCGGCCTCCATCGAGGGGTAGTTGGGCGGGCAGGCGCCTTTGATGAGGTGTTCGCCGGCGGCCCGCAGTCCCACCGGGTGGGCGCGCAGGGTCGCGTACTTCGGCAGCGGCACCTGCCAGCGCAGGAGGTCGGCGGGCTTGAAGCGCGGGGTGACGAAGTCGAAGCCGAGCATGCGGCCGTAGGTGCGGGAGAACTTCGGGTCGCCCAGCATGAGCTGGGGGTTGATCGACGCGTGGATCCAGGCGCCGAGTCCCATGGCGTCGGCGACCAGCATCATGTTCTGCAGCAGCAGGTCGGCTTCCACCTGGGTGCGCATCGGCCCCAGGGCGCCGAGCGGCAGCTTGAGGTCGGGGTTGAGGAAGCCGTTGCGCACCCACTTGCGCACCCCGGCCGGGCGGTAGAAGTTGCGGTCGTCGACGAAGGTGGGCCGGGCTCCGTCGGGCTGGGTCAGCAGGTACATCAACGCGTTGATGTACTGGTGGGAGAGGTCGACGACCGGCAGGAAGACCGTGGTGCCCGCGAGGTTGGACAGGAAGCGGTTGGAGTCGAGGTAGGCGGGGAAGTCGCGCATGCCCTCGGCCACGTCCAGGCGGCGGTCCAGCACCTTCACCTTCGCCCGGCCGGCCCGTTCGAGCAGTGTGTCGGGGTCGAATACCGCCTCGGGTGACGGGGGCAGCTTCCTCAGGTAGTACGTCCCGCTGTCGTTGATCATGAAGAAGTGGGTGCCCTGGGCGTTGTCGGGGCTGCCCGCCGTACGCCCCACCATGTTCAGGTTCGGCTTGGCCATGATGGGCTTGTGGTCGCGCGGGTCCTCGAAGGGCCGGTCGGGCATGCTGAGGCCGGAGCAGCCGGTGAGGGCGATGAGCACGGCCTCCTCCAGCTCGCCCAGGGGCTGCGGCCGGTGGGGAGAGTCATAGCTCATCGACCTGGCCGCGACGGACGCACCCCTGCTGACCCGGTGGGTGCGCCGCCGGAAGACGCTCTCCCACAGGGGCCGGGCCAGGAGGTCTTCGAGGCCGGTGTGCGTGGCTCGCTGCTGTACCGCCATGTCCTTCTCCCGGTCAGTCGTGGTCCGCGTCGCCGTGATTGCGCACGGGCTGGACAGCACGCCACGGCGCGAACGCGCTGGCCGTGCGCGGCAGGAGGCTTGCCAGCTCGGGGCAGTGCCGCTGGATGACGCTGGTCATGCCACTGCGGTCGATCCATTCCATGCCCAGCGGGGTGTAGACCTCGGGCCTGAAGTCGACGGTGAGGAAGCGGTCGCTCTGCAGGCGGCGGCTGGCCATCAGGATGAAGACGCGGAAGGCGGTGTCGCTGAATCCGAAGCCGGTGGGCGGGTTCTCGGCGAAGAGCCCCACCATGGTGTCGATCTCGTCGACCGAGCGGTACACGTCCTTCAGCCGGGCGACCGTCTCCGGGTTGGAGGAGAGGTCCTCGAACCGCCGGATGCGCGGCTTGTGCAGGCCTGCCAGGAAGTCGTTGTAGCGCGGGACGCCGCGGCGCCGGGTGCGCACCAAGTCGACGACTGACAGGTCGATCACCTCTCCGTCGCGCTCGAACGTCTGCAGGGAGCGGGGGAAATTGTTCAGGGTGATCGCCCCGGGATGGGCGATGCCCAGGGAGTACAGCGTGTCCGCCAGGCCGGTCTTGCGGATGAGCGGCTCCGTGGCGGCGCCCTGGACGTCGTTGAACGTCAGGGTGTCGAGGCGGTGGCCGAACCGGTGCTCGACGATCTCGTAGTCGTCCGGGATGAGCGGGTGCAGCCGGTAGACGGTGGTGAACTCCTCCGTGAGGGAGTACGGCGCACCGTGGTGGTCGGGCAGAGTGCGGGGAATGCCGCCGAGGTCGTGCGCCTCGAACAGCCAGGTGCCCAGTTGGTCGAGCCAGGTCTTGGGCGGGCCCTGCCAGTTGGTCTTCAGGGCGATGTCGATCGCCTTGGTGGCGAGGATCGCCGGCGTCCACTCAACCGTGTGGATCTTGGCGATCAGCGCCGCCACGACGAGGCGTGCCGTGTGGTAGATGCGGTCCTCGTCCATGTGCGGATACTCGTCGCGCAGCGCCCGGCAGACGGCGTTGTGCTCACGGGCGAACAGGGTCGTCATCGCGCTGAGGCCGAGCCACCAGCTGTCGCGGAAGCCGGTGACCGGAAGGCCGTTGCCGAGCGGGAGGTGCCCCTCCTCCAGCCGCAGTTCGGCGCGGCCGTCGGGCTCGCGCAGGGACTTCGCGACCGAGGCGGTGCCGCCGTAGATCTCCGAGCCGTCCCACCAGTGCGAGACGGCACTGGCGAAGGTCGGCGGCTGTCCGCCGCCGGGCTGGTACAGGGCCTCGTTCTCAGCGAAGCGCATCACCTTCTCCGGTGGACCGCCGGGGGTGTTGTGCCAGGTCATGCCGGGAGGCAGGGGCACCTCGACCGACTTCTCGCCGACGGGGTGGCGCTTGTGGTCGACCCAGTCGTGCACCTGGAACTGGATCCACGCGGCAGCGAGGATGTTCAGGGACGTCGCGGGAATGAACCCGTCGCGGTGCAGCAGCTTTTCGCTGACGGTGACCGGGTTGGGCGTGTCGAACAGGTCCGGCCGGTGGACCGACGGCATGTTGCGGCCGAAGGCGGCGCCGACGGCGCCCATCGCCGGTGCGGAGAGGTCGTTCCAGGAGCCGTCGTAGCTGCGCCGGGTCCGCAGGTCCTCATCGACCGGGACCGGTGCGGGCCGGGCGACGGGCGGGGCCTCGTGAAGTTCGGTGTCAATGAGGTTGTGACGGCGCAGCGTCTGCCGGAACGCCATGAGGTTGAGCAGCCCGGGCCCGGTGGGCAGCCGGTGCCACGGGACGACGCGGTTGACGGCGTGGAAGAAGGCTCGCAGCGGGTGGCCGAGCAGGGTGTTGCGCCGCGGTTCGACCGTGACGAAGCGCAGGCCCAGGCGGTGGGCGCTGCTCGCCTCGTACGCCGCCTTGCGTGCCCGGTTGAGGTTGCCCAGGGGGCGGAAGGCACCGGTGGTGTTCCACGGGTTGAACGCCAGCTGGTCGATGCGTGAGCCGACGGCCCGTGCCGCGGCGGTGTCCAACTCCTGGCGCGGGATCGTCAGAGTGGCCACCGGCACGGCGGGCGCATCCTCTTCCCGCCACTCGACGGCGCCGTCCTCGATGGGCGTGCGCCTGCCGTCCACGTAGCGCTGTACGCACACGTCGAAGATGACGTCCGCCCGATGCAGCCGGCGCGCGAGTTCACGCCGCAGGTAGTCGGGATCGGTGCGGGACGGATCCGGGGCCTCGGGGGCGCCGGCGGGGCGCAGCTGATAGCGCACCGGTCCGGCCTCGCCCCACAGGATCGCGCCACGGCTCCAGTACGTCTCCAGTGCAAGGCTCCGCACCGGACGCCGGGCCCCGGCCGAAACGTTGCGTCGCATACGCGTCGCCGTGGACCAGCCGACGGACAGGGGCAGCTTCACGAAGAACGCGAACGCCTTGCGGAGCCGGGTGTCCGCGCCTGCCATGGCCTTCGCGAAGAGGACGAACTCGCGCGCGTTGCGGGCATGCGAGACCGGGAAGCTCGTCATCAGCAGATCGTGGATCTCGTCGGGACCGACTTCGACGCGCAGCGCCGCACCCCGCAGGTCGGGTGCGTGGTCGGGCTGGCGGACACCGCCGGCGTTGGACAGCCGGACCGTGACCGGATACTCGGCTCCGGGCTTGGCGAAACCCGAGCTCAGTTCGGCGGGCAGGTCGTCGTGGAACCTCAGCCGGGCGTTCTCCACGCCGAGGACCGCCTTGGCGTGGAACGTCCGATGGAGGGCGGCGGAGCCGCTGCGCTTCTTCGCCTTCAGCTGCACGCGCAGCAGGTCGGTTGCGAGCCGCTCGAAGATCAGGCGCTCGGCCTCCGGACTGCCACCGATGTACCGCTCGTACTGCTGGTTCTCGCGCATGTCTGAAACACTCGCGAACACCGGAGGCGCTGTCGCGTGGAGCGGGGCATGCGGGGGATGCCGAGCCGGTCAGCTGTCGGGGGTCAGGGAGATCGTGAGATCGGCCTCGAATCCGGGGTCCCCGACGCTGAACATCCACTGGGTCGGCTGCGCCTCGTCGTCGGGGGCCATCTTCTGCACCCCCGAGCTCTGGTCGGCCGCGGCGGCGGCGAACTGCTCGGGGGTGACATCCGGGTTCAGATACCTCTCGCCGGTGTGGCGGTAGAGCGACGGTCCGGCGGGGGTCGGCACGTATTGCACGTAGTACTGCTTGCGGAAGACGACGTTGTCGGAGAATCCCACCCCGAAGGTGTCGCGCTCGCCGACGTAGAAGTCCAGTCGGAAGACGAGGGTCGCATCGCTCCTCGCCCCGGCCGGTTTGACCGAGGCGTCCATCCAGCCCTCCCAGATCAACCGGTCCGGGCCCGCCCAGCCCGAGGTGGCGTCGCCGGACTGCGCGAGCGGTTGGCGCAACTCCGTCGCGAGGTCGGGCAGTGGATCCGTGAAGTCGTCCTTGTGGAAGGGGCCGTAGCAGTTCTCCGCCTCGCTGCTCTGGTGGAACAGGTCGAAGTCGACGAAGCGGGGCTTGATGCTCACTCCGAAGTAGAACTCGCTCCTGCCGAAGATGTCATGGCCTCGCTTCACCTTCGCGTTGGCGAGATGGAGGCGGACGTGGTGGCTGCCGTGGAAGAAGCGCATGGCGATCTCGTACGCCTCGCGCGAGGTGACGAGGGAGTCCCGGCCGCCGTGGCACTTGTGGACGAAGGTTCGAGGCGCTCCGGGGAGCTGCGCGGACGCTTGTTTGACCAGGCCGTCGCTGCGGTTGTAGGCCAGAATGCCCTCGCTGAGGAGGGTGGAGAGCCGGTTGCCCAGGCTGGCGAACTTGTTGCCGTACGTTCCATAGTCGGTGCCGACGACGGTGAGGATTCTCTGATGGGGAAACCCGATATCCTCGGCATTCGAGTGATTCGGATCAAATGCGGCGATCTCATCCCCGGCGGCGAGCGGCAAACGCTTGACCAGTTCGGCCGGAAGGTATTCGAACGCGATCCCGCGGTGCGGCGTGCCCAGGGTGACAATGCGGTGGATGAGGTTCCCGCTCGTTTCTCCTGATTTTCCCAGCTCTTTCAGTGCGGAACGCACCACCAGGCCGCCCATGCTGTGCGCCACGATGTCCACACCGGCGAATTTCTCTTCGGCTTGTTCCGTGCCGCGCTTGATGATCTCGATGAGTCGGACCAGCCCTTTTCCGAAGCACTCGAGCGTGCGGGGGAAGAGGTCGTAGTAGCGGTAGATCCACAACGTCCCCGACGCGCCCCGCTGGCGGACGAAGACGTCCTCTGCCAGAGCGGCGTCGACGACCACCGTGCCGCTCACCAGGCCTACGAGCCACTCGGGTGCGTCGTCCGGAGCGGGCATGTCCTGCTTGTAGTAACCGACGACATTGGTGGCGTCCCGATAGGGATAGAGTCCCGATTTGAGGCACCGGAGCACAAAGCCCTCGTAGAGGTAATTCTCGCCCCTGCGCTCCGGATAGACGGTGCCGTCGTTGAATCCCTGGTAGGCGTCACGCTGCTCGTCCTGTACATCCGGGCCTCCGAATCCGCGGATCAGGATCAGCGGGCGAGGACGGTCGGTCATGGAGATCACCCCTTAACAAAGTCGTGCAATTCGGCCAGGCACCACTGTGCGGACGATCACGCCCGAGCCCGCGCAATATCGTTTCGACCGGTGTGTCTCGGGCAGGCCGCCGAAAGCACCCTCACCCCCCGCCGGCCGCCCGTCTGCCTGGACGAGGTGGTCTCCCATCCAGATGTGATCGTAGGGCGCTGTCACGTTGTTGAGTGTGTGCGTGCCTGACGGTGTGTCGGGTGTGGTGGGGCCGGGTTCCGGCTCTGTGCTCAGGCCGCGGCAGGCAGGCCGGCGACGCCGGTGATCTGATCCCGGATAGCGAAGCGGGTGGTCATCTCGGTGCGGTAGTAGGCGGCGGTCATCAGGTGGCGGCGGGGCCTGAAGTGGGGTGAGATACCGCTGAACGCGGCCAGGAACTGCTGGGCTCCGCCGACGCTACGGAAGCCTTTCATGGCGCGTTCGCGCTGCCGTGCCGGCATTGTCACGTTGGCTGACCGGCCTGAGATGATCTCGTGGTTGATCGTGCCGGGAGGGGTTCGCTCGTGTCGTCCGCGCCGCCGTCGTACAAAGGGGCACCGATACCCGGTAGAGATCATCTCCCACTGCGTGTGGCTGTACTTCCGCTTCCCGCTCAGCTTCCGGGAGGTCGAGGAGCTGATGCTCGAGCGCGGTGTGCTCGTCTCTCAC
>NZ_JBSFET010000102.1:0-18225 GCF_053594575.1 Streptomyces sp. NPDC001880 | reverse complement strand
CGTGCGGGCACCGACCGCGCCTCTCAGCGGTGTGCGTCCCGGGGGGCCGACCGCCGCGAAGGCGGCCCCCAGCGGGCAGATGACGCCGGTGACGAGTACGGCGGTGTGCACACCCGTTCATGAACGCCCGGCCGCTGCCTTCCACGGCCGCGGCCCTGAGCCCGGTGGGCACCCCGGGCGAGACGGGGGCGATCCCCGTGGCCACTGCGCCCCAGTGACCGGGGAGCCGACCGGGGCGGGCGTCCCCGCGGATGTCGCGGCAGGACCGGTGCGGTCCGCCGCCCCGGCTGCTGATCAGTGGAACCGGTACCGACGCGCCCGGCGATATGTCGCGATAGGTAGGTCAAAGGATGTTCCGGAACTGCCGGACCCCGGCACCCGGCCGCACGCCACCGGCCTCCGTGCCCCTGCCACGGGCAGCCCTGCTGAGGAGGGGGCGGGAGGCTAAGGTTTCAGAAGGGGCGCACCCGACCGCTCAGGGACGCCATGCACCGACACCACAGGGAACAGGACAACGCCCAGGAACTCCTCCTCACCCTCGGGCGTCTCGTCGATCAGGCCCTGGAGAACATCAGGCGCCAGCGCACCCGGGCCGAGCTGGGCCTGGCCCTCCAGCGGCACATGCTCCCCCCGGAGCTGCCAGACTTCCCGGGCCTCCGGATCGCGGCCCGGTACGCCCCCTCTCAGGACGGCCTGGCCGTAGGCGGTGACTTCTACGACGCGTTCGCGATGCTGAACGGGGCGGCGGGAATCGCCATCGGTGATGTGCAGGGCCACGGGGTGGAGGCCGCCGCCTTCATGGGTGAGGCGCGCGCCAGCCTCAGGGCGCTCGCCAGCGTCACGGTCGACCCCGGCAAGGTGCTGGCCAGCGCCAACGATCTGCTGATCTCGCTGGGCGGCGGCCTGTTCACAACCTGCTGCCTGCTGAGCATCGTCCCGGAGAACGGCGAGCTGGCCGTGGCACGGGCCGGACATGTGCCGATCGTGTGGGGCACCGACGACGGCGACTCCGGCGTCTCCCTCGACGCCGGTGGCGTACCCCTGGGCATCCTGCGCGACCAGCGGTACCCCGTGACCCGTCGGCGGCTGCAGCGGCCCGGGTACCTGGTCCTGCTGACCGACGGGGTCGTGGAGGGGCCGTCGTATGCGCTCGACGAGGGGCTCGCCGCGGTGTCGGAGGTGGTCGGCGCGGCGGACGGAGCCGATCCCGGCGAGCTGGCCGCACGGGTGATCGAGGTGGCGGACCTGACCGGACACGACGACGACGCCGCCGTGCTCGTCGTCCGCTACGACGGTCCGCCGGGCAGGTCCTGATGCGTTCCGTGCGGTGCGACCGGTGGGGCGGGCGCCGGGACGTACCCCGTTCGCCGTCTTCATCGGTGTGGTGTCGGCGCGCCCGCCCGGACGACAGGCGGCCGCGTGGTGTCTGATGCTGTGGTGGTGGACAGCGCACGGCTCCGGCAGCAGACGACCAGGCTCCTGACGGTCCTCGCGGTGGCCGTCTGCTATTACGCGACGGCCCGTCTGGGGCTGCTCCAGCAACTGGTACGCGGTCAGGTCACCCCGCTGTGGCCGCCGACCGGGATCGCGGTGGCGGCGCTGCTCGTGTTCGGGCTGCGGATCTGGCCCGGAATCGCTCTCGGTGCCCTCGCGGTGAACATCGTCATCGGGCCCGCCCTGCTGCCCGTGCTGGTCATCGCCGCCGGAAACACGGTCGCCCCGATCTGTTCCTTTCTGCTGCTGCGGCGCGCGGGGTTCCACAATGAGCTCGACCGACTGCGGGACGCGCTGGCACTGGTCTTCCTGGGGGCACTGGCGGGCATGCTGACCAGCGCGACCGTGGGCACCGGCGCCCTGGTCCTCGCGGACGCGGTCCCGGCCGAGGATTTCTGGAAGACCTGGTCGGTCTGGTGGACGGGCGACGCCATGGGCGTCATGGTCGTGACTCCATTCCTGCTCGTCGTCCGCCGGTTCCGTTGGCCGTCCGGCATCGGCCCTGCCAGGTGGGCGGAGGCCATCGCGCTGGGGGTGTGCACTTTGGCCGTCACGCTGCTGGCGACCGAAGCCGATGCCTCGCTGCTCTTCCTCGTGTCCCCGTTCCTCATCTGGGCCGCCTTCCGCTTCGAGCGCGCCGGCGCGGCATGCTGCGCACTAGGCGTGTCGACGCTCGCCATCCTCGCCGCCGGACGGATGACGGGCCCCTTCGCCCACCACGGCCTGCTCACCAACATGATCACTCTCCAGGCCTTCAACGGCTCCACCGCGCTCACCGCCCTGCTGCTGGCCGCGGTCGTCACCGAGCGCAACAGCACCTATCGCGAGATCAAGCGGCTCTGCGAGCAACTCTCCGAGAGGGTGACCCACCAGGAGCCATGAGTCACTCCATCGGCCCTGTGACGGGTGCGCGGACGGGCGATCCGAAGCAGGCTGATGGGCGACGGCACCGCGACGAGGGCAACCGGACGCCGGTACTCCAGCGGACGGGCGCCGTAAGAGGTGGAGCCATGCCCCATGTGTCTGCGAATGTCCAGGTGTCCCGCCCCGCCGACGAGATCTTCTCGTTCCTCCGGGATCCGCGGAACCTGGCCGAGTGGTCCTCGAGCATAGACCGGGTGATCGAGGGCCCGATCGCCACCGAACTGGGTGACGAGTACACCTGCAAGTTCCCGGGCAGACGGCGGGCGCACCGCCTGCGGTGCACCGCGAGCACACCCGTCGAGTACCTGGCTTTCCGCGGTGCGGGCATGTGGACCCCGCTGGGCCGCCACTCGCCGGAGCTGGAGTTCCGGCTGAGCCCGAACCGGGAGGGGACGACGGTCACCGTTTCGGTCAAACCCCACCTGGACGGCGGCATGATCATTCTCGCGCCGTTCGTGACGATGGCCTGGCGCCGGGACCTGCCCGTGGAACTCCGGTGCCTGGCCGATCTGCTGGGCGGCGGGGGCGGCGCGGATGCGGTCGCGGTCGACCTGGGTGTCCTGCGGGACGGCCGGGACATTGGGGACGCACGGGATGTGGGCAACCAACAGGAGATCAAGGATGCACGGGATATGGGCAACGACCAGGAGATCAAGGATGCACGGGATGTGGGCAACAAGCAGGACATGAGGAATGCGCGGGATACGGGCAACGACCAGGACATGGGGATGTGCGGGACGTGAGAGAGGCAGGGGACCGTCGGGACGCGGCACCCTCCGTGGGCCGGCCCGGGTGACCGGGACGACCGAGGTGCCGGACAGTGGTGGGTTCCGCCGTGCGGAGCCGCCCCCTGCCCGCCCGTTCCCGAAACAGGGACCCGTCCCGCGGGCCCCGTCGTGCCCTCAGCCCCCGGACGGGTCCGATCGCCATGGGCCGGGCACCGCGGGCTACAGCAGGAAGTCGCGCGCGATCGCCTCGGAGGCCCGTTCCAGCAGCGGTCCCGCCTGGGCCATCGAGACCGCGGGGTCCGGTTCCAGGTCCGCGAGGGAGTACGCGCGGCGGATGCCCGCCGCGGTCAGAGCCTCCGGCGGCAGGGCCAGCCGGCCGCAGACCGCCACGACCTCGATCCCCGCGGCGCGGGCCGCCGCCGCCACTCCCGCCGGGGCCTTGCCGTGGAGGGTCTGCTCGTCGAGCGAGCCCTCCCCGGTGATCACCAGGGTGGCCCCCGCCAGCGCCGGGGCGAAGCCGAGGACATCGAGCATGACCTCGATGCCGGGGCGGAAGCGGGCGCCGAGGGCGACCAGCGCCCCGTAGCCGATGCCACCCGCCGCTCCCGCTCCGGGCAGCGCGGCGTGCTCCGGGCCGAGGACGGACGCGTAGTGGGCGAGCGCCGCGTCGAGGGTTGCGATGTCGTCCTCGGTCGCGCCCTTCTGCCTGCCGTAGACCTCGGGGGCACCCTTCGGGCCGGTCAGCGGGTTGTCCACGTCACTGGCGAGGATCAGGTCCACCTCGGCCAGCCGCGGATCGAGTCCGGACAGATCCGCCTCCGCCAGCTCGGCGAGGCCGCCGCCACCGGGGCCGACGGGCTTGCCGGCCGCGTCCAGGAAGCGGGCGCCGAGCGCGGCCAGCATGCCCGCGCCGCCATCCGTGGTCGCGCTGCCGCCGACGCCGAACACGACCGTCCGGGCACCCGCGTCCAACGCGGCGGCGAGCAATTCGCCGGAGCCGTACGTGGTGGCCGTGAGCGGGGCGAACACCCCTGCGGGCAGATGCTGGAGGCCCGATGCCTCGGCCATCTCCACCACCGCCGTGGTACCGCGCAGCGCGAACGCCGCGGTCACCGGGTCCCCGAGCGGACCGGTCACCCGGGCCTCGCGGCGCTCGAATCCGGCCGCCACCGCCGCCGCCACCGTGCCGTCCCCGCCGTCCGCCACGGGCAGGGTCTCGACCCGCAGGTCGGGGACGACACGCCGCAGTCCGGCCGTCACCCGCTCCGCGACCTGTACGGCCGTGAGCGAGCCCTTGAACTTGTCCGCCGCGACGAGCACGCGCGCGGTCTCCATCACTGCTCCGTCCGCCACCCTGCATCCCCTGCTTTCGAACAGGCAGTCGCGCCGCCCCGACCCTATCCGCAGCGGACACCCACTGCCCAGAGCCGTCGTCGCTCCGCTCGCGCCCCTGCCACTACGCTGCCCGCGTGACCACCACTGACTACACCTCCTACATCGCCGGGCTCCCCCGGGTACTGGCCGCCGCGGCCACCGTGTTCCGGGACGACCGGGGGCGGGTGCTGCTCGTCGAGCCGAACTACCGGGAGGGCTGGGCACTGCCCGGCGGAACGGTCGAGTCCGACGACGGTGAGGGCCCGCGGCAGGCCGCGAGACGTGAGACGGCCGAGGAGATCGGCCTCGATCTGCGGCCCGGACGGCTGATCGCCGTCGACTGGGCGCGCGGCCCGCGGCGACCGCCGATCGCCGCGTATCTGTACGACGGCGGAGTGCTGGACGAGGCGCAGTTGAAGGAGATCCGGCTCCAGGAGGAGGAGCTGCTGTCCTGGAAGCTGGTCGAGCCCGAGGAGATCGACCGATATCTGCTGGGAGCTCTCGCGCTGCGTGTGAAGGCGGCGCTGGACGTGCTCGAATCCGGCGGTGGCGCGGTGGAGTTGGAGGACGGCCGGCCGGTGAGCTGCTGACACGCGGGGCCGGCCCCGCCCCCTGCCCTTCCGATCGCCGCATACAGCCCGTATTCCCGTTCTGTCCCGTTGTGCTGACTGGCCGTCAACTGGTAGTCCGGTCGACGGCTGCCGGACTCGTGAGTTCATGTGCCATTGGTCCGCAGTGCACGCTCGACCGGCATCATCCGGACTCCACGACAGCGGAGGGATCATGCGTACGCACACGGGACACCTCAGCGGGCTGCTGGCCACGATCGTCGCAGCGTTCGCCTGTACGACAGTTGTCGCCACGGCATCGACGGCGCTCGCGGAACCGGTATCGGCCCCGGCCGCACACAGCGAGCTGCCGCTGTCGGTCGACGGCGGCGCCTGGAAGTCCGGCCACGTCCAGGGCATGGCCATCGACCGCCGCAAGGGCTTCATGTACTTCTCGATGACCAACCTGCTGGTCAAGACCGACCTCAAGGGCAAGCCGGTCGGCTCGGTCACCGGATTCACCGGCCATCTCGGCGACCTGGACTTCAACGAGAAGGACGGCCGGGTCTACGGCTCGCTGGAGTACAAGGAGGCGAAGTCCTTCTACATCGCGATCCTCGACGTCGACCGCATCACCCGGATGGACATGGACGCCCAGTCCACAGGCGTCGTCTCGACCGTCTACCTGAAGGAGGTCGTGAAGGACTTCACCGCCGACATGAACGGCGACGGCGTCTTCGACGGCGACACGGGCAAGACGCCCGACCACCGCTACGGTTGCAGCGGAATCGACGGGGTCGCGTTCGGTCCGGCCTTCGGTGACCGGCGCGGCAAGCGCGCCCAGAGGAAGCTGACGGTCGCGTACGGCGTGTACGCCAACACCGGCCGCACGGACAACGACCACCAGGTGCTGCTCCAGTACGACGTCACCCGGTGGAAGAAGTACGAGCGTCCGCTGACCGAGTCGGCCCCGCACACCAGCGGGCCCGCCCATGTCGACGGCAAGTTCTTCGTGTACACCGGGAACACCAACTACGGCGTGCAGAACCTGGAGTACGACGGGCACAGCGGCAACTGGCTGATGGCCGCCTACAAGGGCTCCAAGCCCGGCTTCCCCAACTACTCGGTCTTCGCGCTGGACGGTGCGCGCAAGCCGGTGCGCGGCTTGGTACGCGGGCAGCAGCGCCCGGAGCGCGGGCTGCTTCTCCCGCTGCTGCGCGAAGGCGCGCACGACACCACGACCGGTACGTACGGATGGCCGGCGCCGGGACAGTACGGGCAGTACGGGCTGGTCTCGCTCGACGACGGGCGGTTCTACGTCGCGAAGAGCGGCACCGTCCAGGACGGCGGCGTCACCAAGCAGACCGCGAGCGCCGTGCTGAACACCTGGACGGGCCTGACCCCGTCGCCGTTCACTCCCGCCGGTCCCGCGGCCTGACGTCCACCACGGGGCTGGGTGTATTGCCCTGTGAGGTCGAAATGGCCTCGCCGGAGGTGTCCGGCGCTGCGTACCCTCGCGGCATGACTCTCGTCGCGATTCTCAGCGGCGCCGGCATCTCCACGGACTCCGGCATCCCCGACTACCGCGGGCCCAGCGGTCTCTGGCGCAAGGATCCGGAGGCCGAGAAGCTCGTCACGTACGACTTCTACATGGCCGATCCGGAGATCCGCCGCCGCTCCTGGCAGATGCGCCGCACCAGCGCGACCTGGGCCGCCGAGCCGAACGCGGCCCACCGCGCGGTGGCCGAGCTGGAGCGGTCCGGTGCCCCGGTGCGGGTGATCACGCAGAACGTCGACGGTCTGCACCAGCTCGCCGGCCTCCCCGCCCGCAAGGTCCTGGAACTGCACGGGACCGCGCGCGAAGTGGTCTGCACCCGCTGTCATGCCCGGTCCCCGATGGCCGAGGCGCTGGCCCGGGTGGAGGCGGGAGAGGCCGACCCCTCGTGCACGGTCTGCGGCGGCATCCTGAAATCGGCCACGGTCATGTTCGGTGAGCGGCTCGATCCGGTGGTGCTGGGCCAGGCGGTGTCGATCGCGAAGGCCTGTGAGGTGTTCATCGCGGTCGGTACGACCTTGCAGGTGCAGCCCGCCGCCTCCCTGGCCGGGCTCGCGGTGGACAACGGGGCCCGGCTCATCGTGGTGAACGCGGAGCCGACGCCGTACGACGAGCTCGCCGAGGCAACCATCCGCGAGCCCATCGGCACGGCGCTGCCCGCACTGCTGAAGCGGCTGGCCACCGGGACGGGGCCGGGCGAGGGCTCCAGTGGTGTCACCGAGGGCTGAGAGACCGGAACGGCCGAGACGCTCGCCTCCACCGCTCGCGCACCGACCGGACCGTCGCTCTCGCCCTCGTCCTCGACCGGATCGCCGGCTCCATCGCCAAGGCGCCCGGAGGCGGCAAGGTGGCCGGTCGCGTCGCAGCTCCGCATTGGCCGGGGCCTGCGCCCGCCTTGATGCCGAGGCTTTTCACGCCGTCTGTCTGCGAGGCCTCTCAGCGTTCGAGTTCCTGCTGTACGCGGCGCGAGGGGCGGAAGGTGTACAGGTCGAGGATCTCCGGCGGATCCACCAGCCCCGGACCGCCCGCCCCGACCCAGGCGACGATGTCCGTCACGGCGTCCGGGTCGTTGACCAGACCGAGCCAGACCGGGCGGCCGCCCGCACGGCGCCCCTCGGCCGAGGGCTGCACCACGATGACATTGGCCTGTTCGCAGGCGTCCAGGCACTCCACGGCGCGGACCGTGGCCGACTCGCCGAGCAAGCGCCGCAGCTCCGCGAGCTGGCCGGCGTGGTCCACGTCCGGGATCTTGGGCGTGCCGCAGCAGCAGCCGCGGCAGACGCTGACGGTGGGCCGCGGCGCCCCCTGGGCGGGTGCGGCCCGCCGGGTGCGGCGGCTCATGCGGGGACGCTTCCGGTGCGGGCACGGATGATCACCAGGGGACTGTACCCATCCCGGCCATCGGATCGAACATCCGCTCGCCCCCGTGAGCGGGTGGGGTACAGTTGATGGCTGCGAAGGGGAGTAGCCCCGCAAACCGGTCGTCGACACACTGGAACCCCTGGGTTCCCGGTGGCCGGGCCCGTGGATCGACGCGGGCGGGCGAGACCTTCGGTCAGGTATGACACGCCCGCACCCCTGTGGGCGCTGACGTCATGCCGGGCCGAGTGGTCCTCCGAATGCCCGCGTGGCGCTTCGCGAAGGCCCGGGGCCCGGCTCTTACAGAAAGCCACCCGGAATGCACCTCGACCCCCTGGCGATTCTCACCGCCTTCGGGCTGATCTTCCTTGCGGAACTCCCCGACAAGACGATGTTCGCGTCGCTCGCCATGGGCACCCGCATGCGACCGCTGTACGTCTGGTTCGGCACGTCGTCCGCGTTCATCGTGCACGTCGCCATCGCGGTGGGGGCCGGCAGCCTGATCGGGCTGCTGCCCGACTGGATCGTCAAGCTCGTCTCCGCCTCCCTCTTCGCGTTCGGGGCCTTCATGCTGCTGCGCTCCGACGGCGGCGATGACGACGACGAGGACGGTGCCGCGAAGACGGTGACCGGTTTCTGGCCGGTCTACTCGACCGCGTTCATGGCCGTCTTCATCAGCGAGTGGGGCGACCTCACCCAGATCACCACGGCCAACCTGGCGGCGAGCAACGGCACCTGGTCCACCGCGATCGGGTCCGCGGCCGCCCTGATGTCCGTCTCGGCGCTGGCACTGCTCGCCGGGCGCTTCATCGCCAAGCGCGTGCCGCTGAAGACGGTCCAGCGGATCGGCGGGCTCTGCATGCTGGGGCTGGCCATCTGGACCCTGGTGGAGATCTTCACCGGCTGACGGCGCGCCCGTTGGGCACTTCGGAACGTGAGATCGGGCCCGGACCTCGAATGGTCCGGGCCCGATCTCACGTCTGGTCCGGGCCCGGTTTCACGTCTGGTCCGGGCCCGGTTTCACGTCTGGTCCGGGCCCGGTCTCACGTCTGGTCCGGGCCCGATCTCACGTCCTCGCGGGCGCGCGGCCGGCGGCGTCAGAAGAGCGCCGGGGTGTCGTTCTCCGTGCCCTTCTCGAAGGCCAGCAGCCGCTGCTTGCGGTCGAGTCCGCCGCCGTAGCCGGTGAGACCGCCCGAGGCGCCGATGACCCGGTGGCAGGGGACGATGATGCCCACCGGGTTCTTGCCGTTGGCGAGCCCCACGGCACGTGAGGCGCCCGGTTTGCCGAGGTTCTCGGCCAGTTCGCCGTACGAGCGGGTCTCGCCGTACGGAATCATCTGGAGCTGCGCCCAGACGCTGCGCTGGAACGGGGTGCCGTCCAGGCGCAGGGGCAGATCGAAGGTGCGCAGTTCCCCGGCGAAGTAGGCGTCGAGCTGACGGGCGGCCTCGGTGAAGGGCCGCGGGTCGCTCTCGCCGAAGGTCTCCTCGGGCGGACGGTGCCGCTGGCCGGTCATGTAGAGCCCCGCGAGGACCCCGTCGGTGGCGACGAGGGTGAGCGGACCGTACGGGCTGTCGACGACCGTGTGCTGCCTGGTCGTCGTACGCGGATGTGTCGCTTTCATGGCTGGACTTCCCGGGCTTCCTCAGGTGGGCAGGTGGTTGATGGGATGGTCGTCGACGGTCCACAGGTACTGGACCGCGTACGCCCGCCAGGGGCGCCAGGCGGCCGCGCGGGCAGTGAGCGCCACCGGTGTCGAGGGGAGGCCGAGTTCCTCGGCCGCGCGCCGGATGCCGAGGTCGGTGGGGAGGAAGGCGTCCGGGTCGCCGAGCGCCCGCATCGCGATGACCTCGACGGTCCAGGGGCCGAAGCCGGGCAGGGCGGTCAGCTCGGCCCGCGCCTGCTCCCAGTCGGTGTCGGTGCCCAGCCGCAGCGAGCCGTCGGCGAGCGCGCCGACGAGGGTGGTGAGGGTGGCGCGACGACTGCGCGGCAGGGCGAGCCGTTCGGGGTCCAGTCCGGCGAGCTCCTCGGGGTCCGGGAAGAGGTGGGTGAGGCCGCCCTCCGGATCGTCGACGGAAAGGCCGTGCGCGGTGACCAGACGGGCTGCGTGGGTGCGGGCGGCGGCGGTCGAGACCTGCTGGCCGAGCACCGCCCGTACGGCGAACTCGGCGCCGTCGACGGTACGCGGCACCCGTCGGCCCGGCTCCTTGCGGACCAGGGACGCGAGGAGCGGGTCGGCTGACAGCTGCTCGTCGACGGCCACCGGGTCGGCGTCCAGGTCGAGCAGCCAGCGGCAGCGGCTGATGGCGAGGGTGAGGTCGCGTGGATCGGTGAGGGAGAGACGACAGGCGATGTGGTCGGGGTGCGGGGTGAGCGCGACGATGCCGTGTCCGTGCCGCAGGGAGAGCGTGCGGCGGTAGGCGCCGTCGCGCCACTCCTCGACGCCGGGGACGGCGGTCGCGGCAAGGTGGCCGAAGAGGTTGCTGGGGTTGAGCGGGGCCCGGTACGGCAGCCGCAGCGCTATCACCCCCGGGGTGACCGGCGGTTTCGCGGACCGGGCGGCGCGGCTGCGCAGCTCACCGGGGGCGAGCGCGAAGACCGTGCGGACGGTGTCGTTGAAGGTGCGGATCGAGGAGAACCCGGCGGCGAACGCAACTTCCGCCATGGGGAGTCCGGTCGTCTCGATGAGCAGACGCGCCGTCTGGGCGCGCTGCGCGCGGGCCAGGGCGAGCGGGCCGGCGCCGAGTTCGGCGAGCAGTTGGCGCTCGATCTGCCGGGCGGAGTAGCCGAGCCGTGCGGCGAGTCCGGGGATGCCCTCGCGGTCGACGACACCGTCCCGGATGAGCCGCATCGCGCGGGCGACGGAGTCAGCCCGGGCGTTCCACTCCGGCGAGCCGGGGCTGGTGTCAGGCCGGCACCGTTTGCAGGCCCGGAATCCGGCCTGCTGACAGGCCGCTGCGCTGGGGTAGAAGGTCATGTTCTCGACCTTGGGCGGTACGGCCGGGCAGCTGGGACGGCAGTAGATCCGGGTGGTCAGGACCGCCGTGAAGAACCAGCCGTCGAAGCGGGCGTCCTTGGACTGGACGGCCCGTACGCAGCGCTCGGTGTCGGTGTACATGGCCCAAGCATCCGCCACCCTGGACGCGAGGGCTGGCGAGAATCCGACATCGACGTCGCACTGCCAGGACTTCTTCGGTGTCCGTTGCCACCAGACCTTCGCTCCCCTGGCGCGGATGCGGCGACGGCCGCCTCGATCCCGATGCTGTCGACGGTCCTGATCGCCCTGGCGCCGAGCGTCAGCCGGACATGCCGGAAACGCGACCCGCCCGTCAGCCGAGCTGTGCGGCGAACGCCTCGTAGGCCCGGTCGTCGAAGAGGACGAACCTGACTTCCTCGACGGCGGTGCGGGCCGCCCGCACCGTCTCCACGGCGATGCGCGCGGCGTCGTCCAGCGGCCAGCCGTACGTGCCGGCCGAAATGGCGGGGAAGGCGACGGTCTTCGCACCGAGTTCGTCGGCGACGCGCAGGGACTCGCGGTAGCAGGACGCCAGCAGGGACGGATCGCTGCCGGAACTCCCGTACACCGGGCCGACGGTGTGGACCACCCACCGCGCGTCCAGCTGCCCGGCCGTCGTGGCGACCGCCTGGCCGGTGCGCAGGCCCTTTCCGTACTGCGAGGCGCGCAGCTTCCGGCATTCGGCGAGGATTTCCGGGCCGCCGCGCCGGTGGATCGCGCCGTCGACCCCGCCCCCGCCGAGCAGGGAGGAGTTCGCCGCGTTGACGATGACATCGGCGGACTGCCGGGTGATGTCGCCCCGGACCAGGGTGACGGTGACGCCCTCGGGTGTACGCATGTCGGACATCATGCCCTGTGCGGTCTCAGGCCGCCCGCAGACGCCGCCAGACCGCCTTCGCCGCGTGGTGGCCCGACATGCCGTGCACCCCGGGGCCGGGCGGAGTGGCCGAGGAGCACAGGAACACCGCAGGGTGCGCCGTCGCGTACGGCACGCGGGCGAGCTTGGGCCGGAGCACCGTCTGCAGGCCGGAGAAAGCGCCGCACGCGATGTCGCCGCCGACGTAGTTGGCGTTGCGTGTCGCGAGCTCGGGCGGTCCCGCCACCGCGCGGGCGAGCACCAGGTCGCGGAACCCGGGGGCGAAGCGCTCCAGTTGCCGTTCGATGACATCGGTGGCGTCGCCCTCCCATCCCGACGGGACATGTCCGTACACCCAGAAGACATGGCGGCCCTCGGGCGCGCGGGACGGGTCGACCAGGCTGGGCTGTGCGGTGATGAGGAACGGCACGCTCGGGTCGCGGCCGGTCACCGCGGCCGTCAGCGCGGCGTCGATCTCGCCGGCCGTGGGGCCGATGTGGACCGTGCCGGCCCGGCGGGCGTCCTGGGCGGTCCAGGGGACGGGGCCCGACAGGGCGTAGTCGATCTTGAAGCAGGACGCGCCGTACCGGTAGCCGCGGTAGGCCTGGCCCAGGCCGGCGATGCGGGCGAGGGCGGTGGGCGAGGTGTCGAAGACGTAGGCGCGGGCGGGCGGGAGCTCGTCGAGCCGCTTGACCTCCGTGCCGGTGCGGATCGTGCCGCCCTGTTCGCGTATGTACGAGGCGAGGGCGTCGGAGACGGCCTGGGATCCGCCGAGTGGCACGGGCCACCCCTTCTCGTGCGCCGCCAGGGCGAACAGCAGGGCGATCCCGCCGGTGGCCAGACCGCCGGTGGGTGCTATGGCGTGGGCGGCGAGCCCGGCGAACAGGCCGCGCGCCTTCGCGCCGCCGAAGCGGCGGGAGAGCAGCGAGGCGGGCTGGATCGCGTCGAGACCGAAGCGCACCCAGCGGTAGGGGTCGCGGGGCAGCCCGTCCCACGGGGTGCGCAGGAAGTCCTGGGCGAGGGTGTCCCAGTGGCCGAGGTAAGGGGCGACGAGCCTGCGGTACGCCCCCGCGTCCCGGGCGCCCAGCGACATGGCGCTCTCCCCCACCGAGCCGGTGAGCACGGCGGCCGTGCCGTCCGGGAACGGGTGGGCGAGCGCCAGCTCGGGCTGGAGCCACTCCAGGCCGTGCCGGGCGAGCGGCATCGCGTTGAACGCGGGCGAGCCGATGCCCAGCGGATGGACGGCGGAACAGGGGTCGTGGCGGAATCCGGGAAGGGTGAGCTCCTCGGTGCGAGCGCCGCCTCCGACGGTCTCCTCCGCTTCGAAGACCTCCACGGCGAAGCCGCGGCGGGCCAGTTCGGCCGCGGCGGTCAGTCCGTTGGGGCCCGCCCCCACGACGACTGCATCGAGCATCGACGGCACCTTCGGACTCCTTCGTCAGCCGACGGCCAGGACACCCAGGATATTCCGAGGCACCGACAGCACGGTCGCGGGTAGGGTCACCCGGCGATGAACACACCGAACTCCCGGACCACGCCCGCGACGGCCCACGAAGCCGCCGTCCCCGCCCGCATCGCCGACATGGCGTCCCGGCTCACCGCCCTGCCCGGCATCCGGGCCGTCGCCCTGGGCGGCAGCCGGGCCCGTGGCACCCACCGTCCGGACTCGGACTGGGATCTGGGCGTGTACTACCGCGGCGCCGTCGACGTGGCCGCGCTCACCGCGTTGGCGTCCGAAGTGCAGGGTTCCCCCGCCGAGGTCGCCGGTCCCGGCGGGTGGGGTCCCTGGGTCGACGGCGGGGCCTGGCTGCGGGTGGACGGTGTCCCGGTGGACTGGATCCTGCGCGATCTGGACCGGGTGGAGACGGTCTGGGCGGAGTGCCGTGAGGGGCGCTTCGAAGTGGGTGTACAGCCCGGTCATCCGCTCGGCTTCTGGTCCCCCGCCTACCCCGGCGAGGTGGCGCTGGCGCGCGTACTCTCCGATCCCCACGGGGAGCTGACGGCGCTTCGGAACGAGACCCTGAGCTACCCGGAGCCGCTGCGCACCGCGCTGGTCGAGGCCGCGTGGGAGGCGGAGTTCTCGGTGGCGGCCGCCCGCAAGTCGGCTCCCGGTGGTGACACGCTCCATGTCTCCCTGTGCCTGTCACGGGCGTTCGGCATCCTCGCCCAGTCCCTCCACGCCCACCACCGCACCTGGTGTCTGAACGAGAAGGGCGCGTCGGCAGCGGCGGCGGCTCTGCCGGACACCCCGGCGCACTTCACCGAACGGATCGGCGAGGCGCTGCGGGGGCTGGACGAGGAGGCCGTGGAGCTGGCCGCCGAGGTCGTGCGGGACGTACGGGCGGCCTGCGGCGGGTGAGGTGAGCCGGCGGTCGACGTGAGCCGGCGGGAGGCGCGGCGAGCGCCCGGCGCTCCTCAGTCCCGCGTGATGGCCGTGACACAGCGGGCAAGCAGACCCCGCAGGGTGTCCCGCTCCTCCGGGGCGAATTCCTCGGCGAGCCGGCGCTCGATCCGTACCGCCTGCTCGTCGGCGAGCCGGAGCGTTTCGCGGCCCGCTTCGGTGAGCCGGGTCTCCAGCATCTTCCGATGCCAGGGGTGCGCCGTGCGCACGACCAGTCCGCGCTCTTCGAGGTGTTTCAGCACCGCCGCCATCGCCTGCGGTGTGACCAGGCAGGTCCGCGCCAGCGCGGCACCCGGTATGCCCGGGTTGTCGGCGAGGGCGAACAGCGCCGTGTACTGGGCGACGGTGACCCCCGCCGCTTCCTTCAGCGCGGCGCTCTTGGCTGCCATGAGGGTCTGTTCCGCGCGCTTGATGTCCGCGCCCAGGCGTTCGCCGGCGGTCATTCCCGATCCCATGGCGGCGAGCGTACAGGCAAGGCGCGGCCACCGATCAGGCATGGATGTTCTATCAAACCCTTGATATAACTCGGCCCATGGAGATTCGACGGGATGCCGCCTTCGAGAAGACCGTTCTGATCACCGGTGCCACCCAGGGAATGGGCCGCGGTCTCGCACTCGACCTGGCCCGCCGGGGTGCGACGCTGCTGCTGCACGGCCGGGACCGGGGGCGCCTGGACGAAGCCGCCGCCGAGGCGCGTGCGGCCGGGCCCGGCACCGCCGTGCGCACCTACCTCGCGGATCTGGCCGACCTGGATCAGGTCCGGGCCATGGCCGCGCGGGTCCGCGAGCGGGAGCCCCGGCTCGACGTCCTGGTCAACAATGCCGTGGTGGGTGGCGGCGCCGCCCCGCTCCGGCGCGAGGTGAGCTGTCAGGGCCACGAACTCCGGTTCGCGGTCAACTGTCTGGCGCCCTGTCTGCTGACCCGCGAGCTGCTGCCGCTGCTGACCGCGTCCGCGCCCGCGCGGGTGGTCAATGTGGCCTCGATGGGCCAGGCGCCCGTCGATTTCGACGACGTCATGATGGAGCGTGACTACGAGGGACTGGAGGCATACTGCCGCAGCAAGCTCGCGCTGATCATGTCGACCTTCGATCTGGCCGACCGGACGGCGGGCAGCGGGGTCACGGTCAACGCCCTGCACCCGGCGCATCTGATGGACACCCGAGGCGTGCGGGAGTACGGGCTCACGCCGGCCGTCCCGGTCGAGGAGGGCGTCCGCCCGACCGTCCGGCTGATCACCGATCCGGCCCTGTCCGGTGTCACCGGCAGGTATTTCGACCGCTTCACGGACACGCCCGCCCATGAGCAGGCGTACGACCCGCAGGCCCGCGCCCGACTGCGGGCGCTGACCCGCGAGCTGCTCGCCTGATCAGGGTCCGGTCAGGCCCCGTCACGGAGCGCGTTCAGGATGCGCTCGACGGTCGCCTCGTCGCGGGCCGCCGTGAACGGCAGGGTGTTGCCGCCGGCGATGCGGAACGGTGCGCCGGAGAGGGTGGCCTGGGCGCCGCCCGCCTCGGTGACCAGCAACAGGCCCGCCGCATGATCCCAGGCGTACTCCCAGCTGAAGGCGACCGCGTCCTGGTCGCCGCGGGCGACACGGAGGTATTCGAGGCCCGCCGAACCGCAGGGGCGGGCCTCGAACCCCTCGGTGCGCAGGCCGAGCAGGGCGCGCTTCTGGGCGTCGGTGGTGTAGTCGGGGTGCGACATCGCCACGCTCAGCACGGCCCCGGGTGCGGGCGAGCCGGAGCGTATCGGCTTGCCGTTGACGGTGGCGCCGCGCCCGCGCACCGCGACGGCCATCTCGTCCAGGGCGGCGGCGTACGTCCATGAGGCGAGGAGTTCGCCGCGGTGGGCGAGGGCGACCAGGGTGCAGAAGCCCGGTTCGCCGCGGACGAACTGCCGGGTGCCGTCGACCGGGTCGACGATCCAGACGGGCGCGTCGCCGCCCAGGGCGTCGTACACTTCCGGGTCGGCGTGGACCGCCTCCTCACCGACCACCACCGAGCCGGGCAGGAGCGCGGTCAGGGACGCGGTGAGGTGTTCTTCGGCGAGGCGGTCGGCGGTGGTGACGAGGTCGTGCGGGCCGCTCTTCTCGACGATCTCGTGCGCGGCGAGCTGCCGGAAGCGCGGCAGGATCTCGGCGGCGGCCGCTGCCCGTACCGCCGTCTCGACCTCGGTCGGGTCTCCGGTGAGGAATTCATCGAACATGCCTCCAGCCAACCACGTCGCACCGGGAACCCGACAACCCGGTCAGGTCGGGGAAGTGGCCGCTCAGTGTCCTACGGCGTACCCCTGCATGCCTCGCGGATCGGCGGCCGCGGACAGCACCCCGGATTCGGGATCGCGGGCCACGGCGCGCAGCCGGCCCTCGGACCACGGGTCGCCGACTTGCACGGATGCGGAGGCGCAGATGACGCCACCGACCGGCCCCGAGAGAATCCACTCGGTTCAAAACCTTCCTCCGCCGCCCCGACCACCGGGCAGACCATCGATCAACGGCGCCGCTCCCAGCCCGCCTCGGGCGAAGACCGCCGGGGCGAAGGAGCCCGCACGCGCAAGGACCTCGGGGACGATCAGAACCACTCGTCGTGCTTGGGCGGTTCACAGAGTTCGAATACCACTTCACCCGCGTCCAAATCGCCGCCCGCGACCGGGCGCACCCGGGCGCCGACCGACACCCGGTGCGGGGCCGCGCCCACGACCCGGCAGCGGAACACGAAGCCCTCCGGGAGCCGGACGAGCGACTCGTTGCGCGCGGCCTCCGTGTAGCGGTGGACGACGCCGGACCTCACCACGACACCCAGACCGTCGCTGTGTTCGGGTCTCAGGTCGCTCGACGCACACACCGGGCACAGCAGCCTCCGGAAGGAGGCCGTGCCGCACCAGCGGCACCGGTGGTAGTTCAGGCCGGCTTCCTCGTGCACCGTCTGCACGGTGCCATTCGATGACTGGGACACGTTCGACCCCCTGCGCTCGGCTCGGATGCGCCACGCCTGCGCGTCGGCGCGTCCGCACCATAGGGCACTGAGTGCCGAATCGTAAAGACACTCAGTGCCAGACCGTGCCGCACCGAGGGGTCAGTCCTGCCCGATGACCGACTCGATCTGCTGCACCACCCGCCACATCGGAGCCCCCTTCGCGGCGACCATCACCACCACGTCGCCGTCGGCCGGGGGCCTGGCCGCGTTCCCGGCCGCCCCGCTCCCCCACACCCGGCGCACCATCCCGAGCGCGTGGTCGACGGCGGCCTCCGCGTCCCCCTCGCCACCCGAACGCAGCCATGTCCGCAGCCCGTTGTTGTGCGCCGCGACCACAGAGGCGGCGATCACCTCGGCGCGCAGCGCCCCGTCGTCCGATTCGCCGTACCTGCCGCGCAGATAGCCTGCCATCGTCTGCTCGTACCGTCGCACCACGGACAGTTCGTAGGTGCGCAGTCCGGGCACCTCGCGGGTCAGCCGGTACCGCTGGACGGAGAACTCCGGATTGGCGGAGTACATGCGCAGCACCAGCCGGGCCGCGTCGCTCACCGCCTCCACCGGCTCCAGGTCGCCGGTCTGCGCCAGGAACGCGGTCATGTCGGCGAGGCACCGCTCGTGGTCCGGGAAGACCGCGTCCTCCTTGGAGGGGAAGTACCGGAAGAACGACCGGCGCCCGACCCCGGCCCGCGCCACGATGTCGTCCACCGTGGTCTGCTCGAAGCCCCGCTCCAGGAAGAGCTGGAAGGCCGCCTCGGCGAGCACCTCCCGCATGGGGGCCTTCTTCGCTGGTCTGCGCGCGTCAGTCATGCCGGGAACGTAGCACCGGACGGCCCATTCTGGCACCAGGTTCCTTTACAGAGGGTACTGAGTGCCATATCGTCATCCCTACGAACCACACCCAGGTAGGAGAGCCGGCGTGAGCTTGAGGATCGTTGTCTGTGTGAAGTACGTGCCCGACGCCACCGGTGACCGGCATTTCGCCGATGACCTGACGGTG